>CAYVPM010000053.1:0-7017 GCA_964453475.1 uncultured Saprospiraceae bacterium
GCTGACCTGGCGGCTGCACCGAACGAGGTAATGCTGGAAAGGCCTGCCCCCGGACTGTATATGCTTTGGATGAAAGAGAATGACCGGCTGCAAGTGAAGCAATTCGCCGTGATCCGTTAATCAGGATTCTTTGAACGGATGCCTGGGCAACCAATCTTCAACTGGCTTCAGGTAGTCCAAAATAGTGCCAGCAAATTTATTGGCGATGCTGTTCTGGTGCCGCAAATAGCACCATAGTTCATGCGCGGTAGCACCGATGGAGCTTTTTATTTCCAGCGCAGTGCGCGCGAAGACGACCTGCTCGCAACCTGCGTCGAACCCGATTCGGACAATATCGTACAATATATTCAAGTACAGCTGGTAATCGTGGTTCAGCGCCTTTTCGTATCCGAGAAAGTGCGCATCCAGTTCGGCGCCGTTGTGTATGGTAGAGTAAAATGCGACCAAACGGCCTTCATGGTATAAACCAAACACCCTGAACTTGTCGCCCATCTCTTCTTTCAGCCCCAGAATATAGCCTTCGTTCAAATCGACCATGTTGAAGCCTGCATTTTTTGCGATTTCGCGGTACAATTCGTACATGTGCGGAAGCTCCGCTTTGATGTCCTCTACGCGCATTTCCCGTTTCTCAATTCCATCCAATTTCTTTTCCGCCCGCTTGGCACGGGTGCGGTATTTGGTCGACATGGCGGCCAAATACGCGTCGAAGTTGTTGAAAGGCTTGAGGTACAGCACCATATTGGGCTGGATGTCGAATTCTGTGTACCCGCTTTTTACAAAGTGGTCGCGCTGTATTTGCTGTTCCGGGGCAACATCCTTGACCAATATGACAGGCATTTTAACCCCGTCGCGGCTCATGGTTGTCACCACTTCTTCCAAAGCGGCCTCCAAAGATTTCATGGCTTCGGCCTGGGTGATGCGGGCTGAGTTGAAATAAAAACCATGTTCGCCCGTGAGCAGCATGTTGCCACAGATCAGGATGTCGGCGGCGGCTTTGCCCGCCACCCAGCGCTTGAACCATAGTGCCAGGCCATTGAAAAAGCAGGGGTCGCGCCGGTTTACTTGAAGGTCGGTGATGTTGTCGTCGCCCTTGAAATATTTGATCTGACAAATGGCGACACCGACTGGGATGTCATTTTTATAAAACACGAGGTAGCCAAAACGCATCCCGATGGGTGGATAGGCTTCCAGCACACTCAAGAATTGGCGTTGCAAGAAAATGTCGGACTCGGGCGCAGCCAAATCCCAATCCCGCCCAGCCGAAGCGATGCTGCGGTGAAAACTGTAACGGATGACCGCTTCCTGGCTTCTTGTAGACTCCAATGCTTGTGTAAGTGTATAGCTAGTGTTCATGCGAGCGTTCGTTTTGGCTCTCCAAAAAAACGCCCTAATTGTCAAAAGGTTGTCATAATTCGACCAATTGCCATTTTTTAACCTCTGCCAACGCTGCCTTTTCGTCGGCCCAACCCATGAGGGTCATAGTGCCAATTCCATCATAATACAGGAAAAATTGCTCCAAAATATGCCGAATAGTGCTGTAATCGCGCTGAAACTCCTGCCAATTGAGCGCATCGATGATCCGCAATTCGGGGTTCGAAGGGATCGCCAATACCTTGTGGTCCAATTCGCCCAAGTCTTTCAACAACAACAAGCCGATTGGCACAATTTCGACAACAGAACCGGTTGGGGTATGCTCTGCCAGCAACAGCACATCCAGTGGATCGCCATCGCCGCCCCTGGCTTTGTCCATGCAGGTAGAAGGGATAAAGCCGTAGTTAACCGGATAGGACATGAAATTCACCTTGCGGAGCTTCCCATCGCGCATATCGGGTTGAAATTCAAGCTTTTGTTTGTTGTATTCGTATTTGGTGTTGGTGCCGGCGGGGATTTCAATAACTGCTTGTAAAAAGCCATTGTGATTAAAAGAGGGTAGGGCAAGGTGGTCCATAGCAACTCAGATTTCTTTGTCGATGAGGTAAGCATTGCGGATACTGGAGTTCCGGTTGATCATTTCCGCCAAAAAACCGGTGAGGAACAACTGGGTGCCCACGATCAAGGCCAGGATGCCAAAATAAAAAAGCGGCCGGTCGGCAATACCCACTTCCTTGAACACGGTTTTGGAAATGCTCAGGTACACCAAAATACAAAAACCTGCAAAAAAAGAGAGCAGACCCAGGGTGCCAAAAAAGTGCATGGGCCGCTTGCCAAACTTGCCGACAAAGGAAATGCTCATCAAATCCAGCGGGCCATTGATAAAGCGCTCGAAACCGCCGAATTTGGTATAGCCGTATTGCCGGGCCCTGTGCTCCACTACTTTTTCACCGATTTTGGTAAATCCGGCCCATTTGGCAATCACGGGGATGTAGCGGTGCATTTCTCCATACACCTCAATGGCTTTGATCACTTCTTTCCGATATGCCTTTAAACCGCAATTGAAGTCGTGCAGTTTTATACCGCTCATCCAGCGCGTGGCTGCGTTGAACAATTTGGTGGGCAGCGTCTTACTCAGGGGGTCGTAGCGCTTTTTTTTCCAGCCGCTTACGATATCATACCCGCCTTCTGTAATCATCTTGTACAATTCGGGTATCTCGTCCGGACTATCTTGAAGGTCGGCATCCATGGTGATGACAACATCGCCCTGTGCGGCCTCAAAAGCCATGTGCAATGCAGCCGATTTGCCATAATTGCGGCGGAATTTAATGCCCCTGACGTTTGGGTTGTTTTTTTTCAAGCTTTCAATTACCACCCAGGATGTATCGGTGCTACCGTCATCAACAAAGATGATTTCATAACTGAGCTGTGCATTTTCACAGACACGGCGAATCCATGCCTCCAGTTCGGGCAGGCTTTCATCTTCGTTTTTTAGCGGAATTGTTATACTGAGGCGCATATTTTATCTACAGGTCAAATTTGGTTATTGGGCTTGGTCTGATTTGTATTTTTTCGGGCGCTTCCGGGTCGCGCTGTACGTACACGGGCAACAGGTCTTCGGCGTCTTTGTCGACCATAATGGCCTTTTGATGTTGCCAGGTTTTTTGCTTCAACATGGCCGCCCAGCGATCGAACAGTTGTTCTTGCTGAACCGGGCTGAATTTTGAATGTTCGCCATAAAACCCTTTGGTTGCCCGTTGCCGGCGTGCTTCAAACAGGGTATCAGCGCAAGCGACCGAGATGTTGAGGCTTTCGGCAAAGCCTGCCTGCGGGATTAAAAAATTGCCGTCTGCCAGCGCCAGTGCTTCCGCGCTAACGCCTTCGTCCTCGTTCCCAAATAGCAGGGCTGTCGGCGCCGAAAGATCAAGATCGTACAAGGAAGCGCTTTTTTCGCCCAAACTGGTGGCTAAAACCCTGCCATACCGCTCCCGCACTCTTTTGATGCATTCCTCAAGATCGTTGAAATGATACACATCAATCCACTTGAAAGTGCCGCCCGAGGTCCTTTTGCCCAACACCAGCCCCCGTTTGTCGAGGTATTGCTTGGTGTACACCACAAACACCTCCCTGATGCCCACCGCGTCGCAAGAGCGCAACACGGCGCTGATGTTCAGTGGGTCAAAGATGTTTTCCAGCACTACCGTCAGATCTGGTTGTGAATATCGGATAACGTCCCTTATTTTTTTCTCGCGGCTTGGGTTCATATACTGTGATTAAAGTGATTTTGAATGATTTGACTGAAACAAATGCTTGATTTTAAAATGATAGAAGCATTTCATCATTCATAACCACTTTGCGTTGCCTATAAGCAATTCAACTCATCGGACGACGGTAATATCACCTTTGAAAATTTCCGTTTCACCGTCAATATATTCAATTTCTGCAACATACACAAACACGGCAGGATTGACGAATCTGCCCTGAAAAGTGCCGTTCCAGCCTTCTCCCGGGTCGCTTGGCAAGAAATCCCGGTTTTCAAACACCTGTTCGCCCCAGCGGTCAAAGATGCGGAAATAATTGATTTTCGCGACATCTGCGCCGCCCCAAACGGTCACAATATCATTGCCAAGGGTGGAATGTGGGTTGATGATGTTCGGAACGTACACCCGCCTGTCTTTGCTTACCAAAACGGAAATCTGATCGTTTGCTTCACAGCCAAATTCGTCTTGTATGTAAATCGAGTAGCGCATTGAAGTTGGCGGTTTGGCCCAGGTTCCCAGTGCCAAGGGCGTGCTCAGGTAATCCGTAGGTGTCCAGGTGAAAATGGCCAGGTTTGTGGCGTTGTGGCTGGCCTGCAGGAACAAGCTGTCACCAAAACTGATGATGATGTCGGGGCCTAAATCGACCATTAATTGAGCCGGGCTTGGCACATCAACCACCTCATCACTAATACAACCGTTTGCATCTTCCACTCCTACAGTGTACATGCCACTGCTCAATTGATCAAGTTGCATTGGCAGTGTACCTGCAATCCCTTGCGGTTCATTGTTCAACAAAATATTGAAAGGACCTGCGCCGCCGCTGATGTCGTTGATGGTGATGAAGCCGTCGCTTTCTCCGTAACAACCCGGGCCGGTTGGTTCTAATGAAATGCCGAGTTCAGGCGGAGCCACCATGTCGAAAACCTGGGTTGCCGTGCATCCTATCTGATCGGTTACGGTTACTTGATAGGCGCCATCTGCCAAATTGGCGAGCGTCAGTCCCGTGCTACCTCCTGTCCATACCACGCTGAATGGTGGAATACCGGAAGTAGTAGTTAACGTAATGCTGCCGTCTGTGCTATTCGGGCAACTGATGTCAAACCCGTTGAAATCGGATATGGCTGCGCTGAACGAAACCTGGTTTGTGGTGATGGTAGCGCTGTTGCCAACAATAGGCGTACAAGTGTTTCCCGCGGCAATCAGGTTGGAAATGGTATAAGTCGTGGTCGCGGAGGGCGTTACCATTACAGTTGCCCCGTTTTGCACATTATTCAGTACCAAAGGAGCAGGCCCGCCGGTAATGGTGACGTTATAACTGCTGCCGCCCGTCAGCGACAAGGTAAGCATACTCGAATCACCTACACAGATCGTTTCGGTACCAGATAGCGAAGCCGTTGGCGGTGGCGTGACCGTAACGGTAGCTTGCCCACTGAACGTGCCGGTACAATTGGCATCCTGCATAGCCGTCAAGTCGAATACCTGGTCGCTCTGGATGTTGCTCGATGATATGGTAAAAGTATTGGTGGCAATGGTCAATTGCGGTTGCGGCACCCCATTGATGGCATAGTTGAACTTGAAAGGAGGGTTGCCGGTAAATTGAATGTTGACACTGGCGTTTTGGCCCGGACATATTGTTGCGCTTCCCGAAATGGCGGCAGTCGGCACCGCGTGGAAAACGACCGGGAAGCCTGCCGATAAAGAATAGCATGGCTCCATGAAGTCAAGATTGCCGTTTGGCAGCGGGTTGCCGACCCCAAGGACAATAAAATACGTTGTGCCGGCGACCATGCCTGGCTGGAAAGCAAATTGTGGGGTGTTGCTTTCTGCGAATATGCCGGAAGGCAACATTGCCGGGTCACTGCACAAAAAATATCGGACGACATCATTTGTGTCCAGGCTGGAATTGCCGTTGCTCTGTGCGGAAACCATTCCATTGGGCAAACAGGCATTTTGGATGTTTGACAGCGTGCCTGCGCTGCTCGTACAAACGCAGGCAGGTTGCCCACTGACCACGGCACTGCATCCTATGTTGTCCGAAATGGTCACCTGGTAGGGCTGTGCCCCTGGCCGTGGCAGGGAAGTGAAGGTTGTATCCATAAAGCTACCGGCAATACCGGATATGCTGTAATTGGAATTGGGCGCCGGGCCATTGCTAACATCAAAAGTCAAGGTGTAGGTTTCCGTTGTCAAGTCACAGATTTCCATCAGGTCAAGCACCTGCGGGAGCTGGTTTACCTGAATGGTTGCAGCGCCGGAAACAGTTCCGATGCAGGTGCCGGCGCCAGAAATCCCCACCAGGGTATAATTGCTGGATTGCGACGGTGTTACCGGGAGTGAATAGGGGTTTTGCGCAATATTGCTGACAACCTGGTTCACGCCGCCATCGGTGTAGGTAAAGAAAAACGGCCCACTTCCGGCAAAAACAACATTCAGGTTGGCCGTGCTGCCAATGCAAATGGTATCCAGGCCAGAAAGTGTAGCGGTTATAGGCGTTCGCCAAACCACCGTCGGCCCGGGCGCGCTGGAAAGGCAGGGATCGTTGAAATCAATGCCGCCAGGCCCCATGTTACCCGCTGCGGCCACTATGTAATACGTAGTTTCATACATCATCGTGGATGAATTGAACACGAAGTCCGGACTGGTATTGCTGGCAAGGATGGTCCAGGTACTGGGAGAAGGGGTGTCGACCAGGTAATACATCAACACATCGCCTGGTTCCAGATTGACTCCGGTAGCGGCAGCTGTTGTGGCTGTCTGCCCAGGGCATAGGATCAGGCTGCCGTTGATCATGCTGCCGGCGCTGGTTACGCAACTGCAATCCACTACAGCCATTGCCGTAAAATTGCCGCAGCCCCAGCTGTCGGTTATGGTGAAATTATAGGGTTGCAGAGAGGGTATGGGATCGCTGGTAAAATGTCCCGTAGATGGATTGTAAGTACCCGCAATATTCGCTATGTTCACCGTCCCCAGGTCGGCGTTTATCACATCAAAATCCAGCACGTAGGTTTGCGTGGCAAAATTGCAAACAGTGGCCAGGTTGATCGCCACAGGCACAGGATGTACATTTACCGTTGCCTGGCCGCTGACAGTTCCGACACAACCATGGGCATCTACGACTCCCGTTAGGGTAATAACAGCGCTCTGTTGCAATTGGGCATTGATGCTGAACAGATTCTGCGTTGGATTGACATTGAATACGCTCGCATTGCTGGTGTAGGTAAGCGTGTAGTTCGGGGTGCCGGTCAGGCTGACAATCAATGCCTGGGCGCCTCCCGGGCAGATGTCAAAGGTGCCATTGGTCAGGTTTGCTGTTGGCACAGGCCGCCAGCGCACGGGTGTTCCGGTGGCCACCTCAAGGCAGGGATCATTCAAATCTATCTGCCCC
>CAYVPM010000053.1:7027-9185 GCA_964453475.1 uncultured Saprospiraceae bacterium
TGCCATTGGGGTTGCCTACGATGGCAGAAATGTAATAAGTCACATTGGGCATCATGGGCGAGGCAAATACAAATGAAGGCGTATTGCTCCAGGCTAAAATTGTTCCCAAGGGTATTCCCGGCATGGTATGCATGATGTACATCAACACAGCGCCCGGGGCTACTACTTCTCCCATTGTAGGCGGCACTGTTAGCGTATCATCCTGGCAAGCATTTACCTGTATCTGACTCATCGTGCCGGCATCTGAGATGCAGGCGCAAACCCCAAGTCCGCTTAGGGTGTCCGGGGTGCAGTTATTCGCATCCCACAAATAGGCAAGATAGGGTGTTCCAAAAGGAATAGGAGAGCTTACAAAAGCTGTCCCGTTGAAGGAGGCCAACAGGCCAGCAATGTTGTACGGCGGCGTCCCCGTTACAGGAAATGAGATGGTATAAGTAGAATTGGCATAATTGCAAGTGGTGGTCACCGGGCCAAAAGCAGCCGGCTGCGCCACTTGGATATCGTAAGCGCCTGACGTGTTGCCCATGGCACAGAGCTGGTCGGAAACGCTGGCTATGGTTACTTGAGTGTTTTGCTGCGGGTAGACCACCAGCGGGTAACTGACGCCGGAAACGCCCGTAACTGCATTTTGAGGTACACCGTTAAACGCCGGCGTAAAGCTGAAATTCGGCGTGCCGTTCAGGGTAATATTGATGATAGCCGAGTCTCCCAGGCATATCGTCTCCATGCCATTGGCTATGCTGGCAGTCGGCTGCGCCCTGAAAACAACCGGTGTTCCTTGCGAAACAGACAAACAAACATCGGCAAGGTCAATCAGCCCCGTTCCGTCCGGGTTGCCTGCAATAGGCGAAATATAATACGTTGTGCCCAGGGACATGCCGGGCTGAAAACCAAAGCTCGGCGTGTTGTTCCAGGCATAAATGGTACCCAGGGGCAAGCCTGGTGTGCTATGCAAAATGTACAGCAACAGGTCATTCCCATCGTCAACAAAACCCCCTGTGTAAGTGGCTGTTGCGGTGGATGTTATACAGACGTTTAAAGGCGCAAGCTGCACGTTGCCCGCCGCCGAACTGCAATTGCAGCTTTCCTGCCCGCTTACCACAATGTCGCCACAATCGTTGTTGTCATGAAAAATGAAATTGTAGTTGGTCCCTAGTGGAATAGGGTTGCTGGTGAACTGATCGCCTGTAAAGGTGCCGCTTCCTGTTAGCAGGGTATAGGGAGGTTCGCCATTCAGCACCGTGAACGTTACGGTGTAATTGCCTTGCGCAAGGTTGCAATTCACGCTCTGGTTGGCATAGGAAGGCGGATAGTTAACCGTTATGGTTGCTGTACCCGAAGGGATGCCCGTACAGCCAGGGGATTCAACGAGGGTTAAGGCATATACCGTTGTTGTTGAAACATTTATATCAATAAAATAGGGGTCTTCCGGTGTGTATACCAAGGGCTGTGGTACGCCATCAATGGTATATTCGATGGTGAAAGGCCCAGATCCGTTGAAATCGACCATAATCGTCGTTGCGGCAGAATCACAGAAAGTCGCGTCGCCTGAAAGTGTAGCAGATGCCGGGACAAACACGAATACCTGTGCCAGGCCCGGTGCCGCTGCAACGGGCATCGCTGACCGAAACCAGGCGGTAGCCCGTGCCGGAACTTGGGTTCACGGACATCACATAAGGATTGTTCGAGGTGGTTATGGGCGGCTGGTTCACATTGTTGGCGGAATACACAAAAGTGAATGGGCCAACACCCGTGAAATTCACCGTAAACGTAGTGCCAGTGCCCCCCTGGCAAATTTGTCCGCCTCCGGAAATAACCGCCGTTGGCGGCGGGTTTACAGTAATCATGGCATTCCCTGAACCCTGCCCCGGACATTCGCTGGAATTGAAATTCGTGATCACATAGTTCGTTGTCGTATCCGGGCTTACCTGCAAAACGAATGGGCTGGTTAAGGTCACAATGGTCGCTTGCGCAACGCCATTGGCAGTATAATTCAAGGTGTACGGAGGGCTTCCGGTAAAGTTGAAGGTCAAATTGCTTGTCTGCCCGGCACATATCGTGTCGGCGCCTGAAATAAGTGCCGTAGGCGCAGGAATTACGTTGATCCGCCGGATACCGCTTACCATGCCTGGACAAAGTGAATCCTGCACACTGACCA
>CAYVPM010000054.1:0-9083 GCA_964453475.1 uncultured Saprospiraceae bacterium
GCCATGACCCACAACTGGCTGTTTACCCTGTACAGCATTCTGATTTTCACGACGATACGGTTCTACGAACGCCCGGATTTTGGCAAGGCTGCCATCATAGGGCTGCTGGTCGGCTGGGCTACCTTGACCAGGCCAACGGAAATCATTTCCATGCTGATACCTTTGCTTTGGGGTATTGGATCCCTGGCGGCTTTGCGCGAACGGGTACTTTTTTTCAGGAAACATTTGTCAAAAATCGGCCTGGCAGTGCTGGTCGCAGCTGTGGTGATGTCCTTCCAGGCTGTTTACTGGAAATACGCCACAGGTGAATGGATTGTTTACAGTTACGAAGAACAAGGTTTTTCCTGGTTGAAGGCCAATATCGCAAAGGTGCTGTGGAGCGCGCGCGCCGGTTGGCTGGTATATTCCCCGATGATGGCTTTTGCCGTTATTGGATTATTTTTCCTCCCAAAACGCTTGCCGGACATTTTTTGGGCTGTATTCATTTACTGCATTACGGCATTTTACATCACTGCTGCCTGGGATATATGGTGGTATGGCGGCAGCCTGGGCCAGCGGGCGCTGGTACAGTCCTACCCGTTATGGGCATTTCCGCTGGGGGCATTTTTGGTCTGGATATCGGCACAGAACTGGCGGCGATGGGTCTTTGTCCCCTTCGCAGTGGCCTGCATCTACATCAATATCTGGTGGAGCCACCAGGCGCATCGCGGCGGCCTGTTCCTTGTGGTGGATGTTGACTACCATTACATTTGGAAAATTATGGGCAGGCTCGACCGTGGACCGGATGCAAAAAAATTCCTCGATACGAAAGAAGAATATACAGGTTCGGAAAAGCGAAGCCAGGGTGAAATCCTGAACCTGAATTTTGACAGCGATACAACAAGCGCCACTACTGGCGAAGCGCCAATTGCTGGCGCCAGGTCATTGATAATGAAGCCTGAAACAGCGTTTTCCCCGGGATTTGAACTGGCTATCAAACCCAATCAGTACGACTGGCTGCGCGCCAGCGCCAGTTTCCGATGCGACGAAAAAGAAATGGAAGTCTGGAAAATGACCCAATTCACCATCCGGTTCCAGCAAGGCGAAAAGGTGCTAAAAAACAACATAATCCGGTTGCAGCGACATGTGGATGGCAGTGAAATCAAAACCGTATTTTTCGACACAAAAATACCCTCCGAGCCATTCGACCGCGCCTCGCTGTTTTTTTGGAACCCGGGCAGCAGCAAGGCGGTGCGGATAGACGATGTGCGGGTGGAGGTTTTTGAGTGAGGCGGTCAGCGCATCAAACTGTAATGGTTTAGGCTTGGATTTTTCAGCATCTCAGCAATTTATTTATTATCACTAGAATCAAGTGATTTCCCACATGCTTTGCTTCGCTGGCAAGATGTTGGCAGGGTGAGTATTTATTATTGGATACATTTGTATTCTGAATCACTCATCTTCAGTCACAAATAATTAAAAAATGCATCTCCGCCTACTTGCCATTTTACTTTTACTCGGTTTCCAACTCCAATCCCAAACCTTCTCCGGCTCCGGCGGCCATATCCCTGACGACGGCAATTCAATTGATTTCGAGATCGTCGTGAGCGGCTTGCCCAATACCATGGACACGCTTGCTTTTGGCCTCCAAAGCGTTTGCCTCAACATCACGCATGCCTGGGTGGGCGACCTGGCCGTTTCTCTGATAGCGCCCGATGGCACGGTGCTGCTGCTTTTTTCCAGCCTCGGCGGCGATACCGACGGTTTTGTGAACACCTGTTTGAGCGGCAACGCCGGCAGTTCCATTTTCCAGCAATGGTATCCTTTTACGGGCACGTTCCGGCCCTTTGGCGACATGGGCAACCTGAACATCAAAGGCATAAATCCCAACGGAGTGTGGAAACTGCATATCCTGGATACCTACGCCTTTGCCGATGAGGGTGACCTGCTCGACTGGAACATCAGCTTTGGCAATCAGCCTTGCAAGCCTTTCCCTTTCCAATCGAGCGATTTGCCCATTTTGAAAATCAACACTGCCGGGAATATTATCACCAACGATCCTAAAATTGACGCCCAATTGCAGCTCATCGACAATGGCGCCGGGCAGCGGAATTACATCAGCCAATCGGACTACGCTTTTGAGGGCAGAATTGGTGTGGAGCTGCGCGGCGTAAGCTCTCAAGGCTTTCCCAAAAAATCCTATGGCATCGAACTGCGCGACGACCAGGGCGACGACCTGGAAGTTTCCCTGCTTGGCCTGCCCAAAACAAGCGACTTTGCCTTGCTGGCCAATTTTTCCGATAAAACCCTGATGCGCAATGCCCTGGCGTATGAGGTGTTCCGTCAATTGGGGCATTATGCAACGCGCACACGCTTCTGCGAACTGTTTTTGGACAATACCTACCAGGGCGTGTACATCCTCACCGAAAAAATAAAACGGGGCAATGACCGGGTAGATGTTTCCAAACTAACACCGGAAGATACCACCGGAACGGCACTTACCGGCGGCTACATGCTGCGCCTCGACTGGAATACTTCTCCAGGCTGGAGCTCAGCGTTCTCGCAGCCCAATAGCCCGAATATCTTCACCTATTTCCAGCATGTGTACCCCAAATGGGACGAATTACACCCGGTACAAACGAATTATATCCGCACGTATGTGGACAGTTTTGAACAGGCACTGAAAGGCCCTGCGTACCAGGACGTCAACCTGGGCTGGCGCCGCTTTGCCGATGAAAAATCATTCATCGACTACCTGATACTCAATGAGATCAGCAAAAACGTGGACGGCTACCGGCTTAGCACCTATTTCCACAAAGACCGCGACGACAAAGGCGGAAAACTCCAAATGGGCCCGCCCTGGGATTACGACTTGGCCTGGTACAACGCTGACTATTGCGAGAATTTCCAAACATCTGGCTGGGCTTACGATATCAACTATATCTGTGGCGATGCAGGCGTGCCGTTTTGGTGGGAAAAACTGGCTTCCGACTCGCTTTTTGCCCAAAATCTCGCCTGTCGCTGGCAGTCACTGCGCAACAGCTCGACCCTCAGCAAGGCGCATATTTTCGGTGTGATTGACTCCATGGCTGCTGTTGTGGAAGAGGCACAGGGGCGTAATTTCAAGTATTGGCCTATTTTGGGGCAATATGTTTGGCCTAACCCGGGGCCTTTGCCCCCGACTTATGCAGGGGAAATTCTCAAAATGAAAAACTGGCTGAGCTCCCGCCTGAATTGGCTGGATTTTGCCATTTTACAAAAACTCCCGCAGCTCAATGCAGCCTTCACATCGACCGCCCTGGATGCGTTTAACTGGCAATTTTCCGCCCAACACGGCTACCAATACGACTGGGATTTCGGCGACGGAAGCAGTTCCAACGAAGCTGCGCCGCTGCACCAGTTTCCCGGCACGGGCACTTACACCGTGCGCCTGACTGTCAGTACGCCCTACGGGTGCAGTGAAGTCACGGAACAGATCATCCACATCGTCAATACCGCAGTTGGATCAATATTTGAAGGTCAAGTTCAGGTATTCCCCAATCCGGCGCATGATTTTTTGCAGGTCACACTGCCCAAAAACCTGGAATCGGCGGGAACCCTGCGGCTGCTGAACCCCCTCGGGCAGCCTGTGCTGGTGGAACATTTTAACGCTGAAAAAAATCTTCTTTCGCTGCAATTGGCGGGCATCCCAAAAGGCGCCTATGTGCTTCAGGTACAAACGGCCAACAGCAGCACGAGTATTAGTGTCAAGATACAATAATGCAGAAACAAAGCGCAAATCCACAAGGTTTTGCTTGAAGCCTGGCATCTGAAACCGGTTTTTGCGCCAAGTCTTCATTTGAAATAAACATAATCCCAAGACCCAAATTTTTCCCACATTCAAATTTTGATTCACATTTTAAACACACTTAGTATGAAAAGCATTTTTGAACTCTTCGGTTTTCTTTCCATGGCCTGCATCTCCGCTGCCATCATTTTTATCTTCATGGGCAAAAAGGACGCTTTGAGCAACCTTGCCAAAGCCAATGCCCCGGCGGCTGAATACAGCAGCATTTCGGAAAGCCCCAATGCCCCAAAGTCGGTCACAAAAGGTGTCCGCGACAGTTATGCCAGCGATTCCGGCAGCGCCCGCCGCGCCAAAGGCAGTCAGGAAACAGCTGCTCCTGCCACCTCGAACGAAGCGCCGGAAGAGCGCCTCAGAACCCTGTACAACGACGCTGATTTTGTTGCGGGCACTGTAAAAAAATGGAAGTCGGTCGTAGCAGATGTCGCGGACGAGTACAATGTAAAACCGCAGTTGTTGCTGGCGAATGTGGTGGTGCAGTCCTACCTCGGCGGCTACTCCAAAGCTCAGCTCAACGACGATGCAGCCCAACATGCCGGCGACCGCGTGATGCCCATCGCATCGGCAGCCAAGCGCTACAAATATGGCTGGAGTGTGCAAAAAGTTATGGATCAGCACAACCTGGGCCGCTATTTCTCTGCAGAAATCCCGACAGCATCGGCGTCTTCGGAGCGCATGGTTTCTTCGTACAACAGTTCCGCCAAAGGAGCAAGCCCTGCTAAGAAGCAATCAGCGCCAAAAGTGGCCGCCACGGCCCAAAGCAGCCCGGTGGAAGAAGGTTTCAAAAGCATGGTGGCCAAAGAGTACGGCTTCAGCTCCTGGAATGGCCTGAGCCGCCTGGCCGACCCCGACATGAAAGCCGATGCCCAGCGCCGGGTGAAGTCCCTGATGATGGCAGCACGAATAAAGTGAAATTGCTGGAAGGTTCAAAAGTGCTAATCGGTAGCGCGGCCTGAAGGCCGCGCTACCATTAACAACATTATATGGAAACTTACGGAAAAATACTGCTGTACGCCATGCCTGCGTTTTTCGGGCTCGTGCTGCTCGAAAAAGCCTACGGCCTCCTGCGCGGGCGCGACACCTACCGCAACATGGACATGATTTCAAGCCTTAGCTCAGGCGTGACCAACGTGGTGAAAGACGTGCTTGGCCTGAGCATTTCCATCCTTGCCTACAGTTGGCTGGTGGGGAAAGTTGCGGTCTTTCATGTCGAATCTACTTTTTGGGTTTATGCCATTGCCTTCGTGGCCCTCGATTTTTCGGGCTATTGGTCGCACCGCATCGCACACCAGGTCAATTTTTTCTGGAACAAGCACGCGATCCACCACAGCAGCGAGGATTTTAACCTGGCCTGTGCCCTGCGGCAATCGGTGTCTTCATTCGTCAATATTTTCACCATTTTTCTGCTTCCGGCGGCATTGTTCGGGGTGCCGGGACAGGTGATAGCGGTGGTAGCGCCGATTCATTTGTTCGCCCAGTTCTGGTACCACACCCAGCACATCGGGAAAATGGGCTGGCTGGAGCATGTCATCGTCACGCCCTCGCACCACCGCGTTCACCATGCCATCAACCCGGAATACCTGGACCGCAACCACGGCCAGATATTTATTTTCTGGGACAAGCTGTTTGGTACCTTTCAGCCGGAGCTGCCGAATGTGCCTCCGGTTTACGGCATCACCAGGCCGGCCAACACCTGGAACCCGATCAAGATCAATTTCCAGCACCTCTGGCTGCTTATCAAGGATGCCTGGCATGCGATGCATTGGCGCGACAAACTGCGAATTTGGTTCATGCCCACCGGCTGGCGGCCGGCAGATGTGGAGGCCAGGCACCCCATCGAAAAAATCGACAACGTGTACAGCTTTGAAAAATATGAAACCAACGCGTCCAAAGCATTCAAAATATGGGCCTGGGCACAGATGTTGAGCACTTTCCTTTTGGTTTTTTACTTCTTTGGCAACATCGCCCGGATCGGCTCGCCCGGCATATTTTATTACGGCGGGTTTGTGTTCCTTTCGGTGTACGCCTATGCTGAATTTATGGACAAAAACCCTTTCAGTCTGTTCTGGGAAATCTTGAAAAACGGATTCGGTTTGGTTTTGATTTGGCAGTCGGGCGACTGGTTTGGGATGAACGCATACTTTGCCGGCACAGCCTGGATGCTTGCCGCCTGGTTTGTATTGCAATCCCTGGTGACCGCTGTTTTTGTCTTTGCTGAAATCCTGCGCGATGCCCGGGATGCAGAAGGCCGGGTGAAGTGGAGTTTTTAGACCAACGGTCGCCAATTTTTGTTTGTAGGCAACGCAAAGTGGTTGTGCATTTAGGAATGTTGCAATCATTTTAAAATCAAGCACTTGCTTCATTCATATCATGCAGGATCACTTTAATCACAGTATGTTTGCTGACAGTGATTCATCCAATCACTAATCACTATCAACCAAAGTTTCACTACTTTTGCCCTCCCTTCGCCAAAACAATGCGGCGGTTGTGGCGTTTAGCAGCCACAGATTTTTTCATCCTCATTAAGATATACTTGCACAAAAATTATGGCAAATAACAAATCGGACGTGGAGACAGTGGACGCGCTGTCACAGGCTTACAAGGATCTTTCTGCAGAAATCGGCAAAGTGATTGTAGGCCAGGAAGACGTGGTACGGGCAGTAATAATCTCGCTTTTTTCCAATGGTCACGCCTTGCTTGTCGGGGTTCCCGGATTGGCTAAGACACTATTGGTCAGCACCATTGCAGAGGTTTTAGACCTCGATTTTAAACGCATTCAGTTTACCCCCGACTTGATGCCATCCGATATTTCCGGTTCGGAAATCCTGGATGAGAGCCGCAATTTCCGCTTCATCAAAGGCCCTATTTTTTCCAATATTGTATTGGCGGATGAGATCAACCGTACCCCGCCCAAAACACAGGCAGCCCTGCTCGAAGCCATGCAGGAGCGCGTGGTGACGGTGGGCGGCACACGCCACCTGCTCCCTTCGCCGTTCTTCGTACTGGCTACCCAAAACCCGATTGAACAGGAAGGAACCTACCCGCTGCCGGAAGCGCAGCTCGACCGCTTTATGTTCAACATACCGCTGACGTACCCAACCTATGAACAGGAAGTAGAGATTGTGAAAAACACCACCACTTCCCGCGAGGTCAACCTGAAGCACGTGTTGAATGTAACCCAAATACATGAATACCAACAGCTTATCCGCAAAATACCGGTGAGCGACAATGTGTTGCAATACGCCGTAAGCCTGGTGGCCAAAACGCGCCCGGGTACGCCCAGTGCTACCAAAGAAGCCAACAACTATCTCGGTTGGGGCGCAGGCCCCCGCGCCAGTCAGTACCTCGCACTGGGCGCGAAATGTTTCGCCGCTTTGCGTGGCAAGTACTCGCCCGATATCGAAGACGTGCAGGCCATCGCCAGCCTCGTTTTGCGCCACCGCATTGTGCGCAACTACAAGGCGGAAGCAGAGGGCGTAACAGAAGAAAACATCATCGAGGCACTGCTTTGATTTTATGAAACAGCCATCGAATAGCCGGGAAGCAATTATTGTCGGCGCCGGTTTGGTCGGCGCACTCTGGGCAGTATTCCTCGCCCGGCGCGGCTATTCGGTGAAGGTGTTTGAACGCCGGTCCGACATGCGCAAAGCAGGGTATATCGGCGGGCGCAGCATCAACCTGGCCATGAGTGAACGCGGCTGGAAAGCCGTGGAAAAAGCGGGCATTCGCGACAAGATCGAAAAGGTCGCCATTCCGATGCCGGGCCGAATGATGCACAGCGTGGAAGGCGAGCTGACTTTCCAACCCTATGGCAAGGCCAACGAGGCCATTTATTCCGTGTCGCGCGGTGGCCTGAATCTGGAACTGATCGACATTGCCGATCAATTCCCAAACGTTGAATTTCTCTTTGATTACCAATGCGCTGACGTTGATTTGGACAATCCCCGGATCACGTTTGAAAATAAAAAGACCGGGAAGCAGGAAACCTTTAATGCCCCGCTCATTTTTGCGGCGGACGGCGCTTTCTCTGCGGTGCGTCATACCCTGCAAAAGACCGACCGGTTCAATTACCAGCAATTCTACCTGGACCACGGGTACAAGGAGCTTTCAATACCGCCGGCGGCTGATGGCAAACATCAGATAGACCCGGGCGCCCTGCATATCTGGCCGCGGGGCAATTTTATGCTCATTGCCCTTCCCAATGCCGACGGGAGTTTCACCTGCACCTTGTTCCTGCCTTTTGAGGGAGAGGTTTCCTTTGAAAAGTTGAAGACAGACGCAGATATCCTGGGTTTTTTCAAAAAATATTTCCCCGATGCCCAGGCATTGATTCCGACATTGGTTGAAGATTTTCGCCAAAACCCTACATCTTCCCTGGTGACGGTGCGTTGCGCGCCCTGGCAATGGCAGGGACGGATATTGCTCCTGGGCGATTCGGCCCATGCCATCGTGCCGTTTTACGGGCAGGGCATGAACGCCGGGTTTGAAGATTGCACCATTTTGGATGCGATGTGCGATGAAATGGGGGAGAACTGGCCCGAGATCATTCCGGCGTTTTCAAAGCGCAGGGTAAAGGACGGCGATGCCATTGCCGAGCTGGCCCAGCGCAATTTTATCGAAATGCGCGATTTGGTGGCTGACCCGAAATTCCTGCTCCAAAAAAAAATTGCAGCGGATTTGCACAAAAAATTTCCCCAGGATTTCCTGCCTGTCTATTCCATGGTGACCTTCAGCAACACCAATTATCACGTTGCGCTCCAGGAGGATGAAGCTCAAAACCAGCTATTTAGGGAAATCCTGAGCTTGCCCAATATCGAGTCCGAATGGGATGGGCCAGCTGTCGAACAGGTGTTCCGGCAATGGCTGTTGCGGCGAAAGCAATAATAAATCTACCTCCGAATCCATCAAGCACTTTACATTTGTAAAAATGGTCATCACTGACGTGACCCTCCCATGTCTGTATGAATCGAATAAAAAGCATCTTCATTCTTGATTTTTTCGCCATCGTTGCCTGTGTTGCGATGATTTGGACGGGCATCACACCTGCAAAAACGGCTGGGGCGGCAGTCGTTACAATCCCCCACCAACCAGCTCCAGGCGATTCCCTGGTTGTCGCAGAAATGCCGGAAGAGCCCGTGGAAAAACGCCAGGTTTCTTCAAAGATCCTGGTGCATACCATACCAGACACCTTGCCTTACCTTGTCTTCGAACCCGATATGCTGGCTGCCATGTACGAGCAAGCCACGTACCTGCGGCGAAA
>CAYVPM010000055.1:0-9059 GCA_964453475.1 uncultured Saprospiraceae bacterium
GTAGTGCGGCAGAACCCCGTAGACGTCTTGTTTCTGGACATAAACCTGCCCAAATTGAACGGGCTTGATTTTTTGAAAACACTGTTGCACCAGCCACAGGTGATCATTACATCAGCCTATCACGAATTTGCCGTGGAAGGTTTTGCCTTGCAAGTGACCGATTATTTGTTGAAGCCGATTGAATTCAGTCGCTTTACCAAAGCGGTGAACAAGCTATTGCAACCGCAGCGTCTGACAGACCAGGCGCAGCAGGCAGTTCCTGCCATGACTCCAATTCGGCCTTATTATTTTTTCACGGTAAACAAGCGCTCTGTAAAAATTTACCTCGATGAAATCCTGTTCATCGAAAGCCTGAAAGACGCGGTTTCCATCGTGACCAAAACGAAGGCCTACAACACGCACTACCAATTGGGCGAACTGGAGGAACTGATGCGCTCCGACAATTTTCTGCGCATACACCGATCGTTTTTAGTTGCTATTGACAAAATCGAATCATTTTCGGCAGCAGAGGTAGAAATCGCAGGTCGTACTTTGCCTATTGGGCGCAGCCATAAGTTGTATGTGATGGAGCGGCTAGGGCGGCAGACGTGAGAAGTGGGTAAGTTTGCAAATTGGCAAGGGGCAAGTTTGCAAGGGGCAAATAGGCAAAGGGCAAGGGGCAAGTTTGCAAGGGGCAAATAGGCAAGGGGCAAGGGGCAAAGGGCAAGGGGCAAGTTTGCAACTTGCCCCTTGCCCCTTGCCAATTTGCCAACTTGAAAGAGAAGTCATTTGGCAGGCAAAGTGGATGAATAGGGCGCAAGTGTGTGCGTTTTTGTAATTTTGCGGAAGGGCCAATAGCCCAACAAAAAAAACATGTACTCCACGCCGCCAGGACTGCGAAAAAATGTCATCCATGACGAGCACACGTTGCTGCGTCGGTTGAGCGACAATTTGGCACGTTGGGCGTTTACCGATTTTGAACAGGCAGCCGCCGCTTTGAACGAGCTTTCTGGCCTGCTCACCCCGCACAGCCCCTTTGATATCCGGCTTTCCTACCATCGCAGCGCTGCTTTTTTGGAAAATCAGTGGCACCGTTACGACCAATCCCTGTTGCATGCCCGCCTGGCCATTGGCATCCTGGAGAGCCTTGCCGATACCTGGGCGCTGGCCGAAACCTGGGCCGATGTGGCCGCCACACACCTCAACCAGCGCGATTGGCCTGCTGCAGAAGACGCACTTGCACGGGCGCACCGGTACCTGGGCGATGATGCTCCTCCTCCCTTACAAGCCCATGTCACTTGCCGGGAAGGCTTTTTGCACCTGCACTCAGGCAATATCGGCCAAGCACTCGACAACCTTATGGAAGCGCAAAAATCCTTGTTGAGCCTCGACGGCAATGCGAGCTTGAAAGATTATTATATTCAAACCCTGGTGTTTAGCGGCTTGGGCGAACTGTACGAAAAGCTCGGAGAAAAAGAAAAAAGCCTGGAAGCCTATCGCAGTGTGTTGCCTATTGTGGAAAAGCACGGCCTCCGCCCACGCCTTGGCTGGCATTACCTCAATGCCGGCCGCGCGGCCCTGGCCCGCAACGACAGCGAACAAGCGCAGGCGCACTTCGAAAAAGTGTTGAAATTTGCCGGCAGCAACGAAGCCGAAGCAAAAACCCATGCGCTCAGCAACCTGGGCATCATCGCCATGATCGCAGGAAATGCCGTGCGGGCATTCAACCTCTTCGCCCAGGCAGCCGCACAATACGACCCTCCTTCCAAGCCCGCCGATTTTACCAACCTTTCTAAAATTGAAAACTGGCGCGCAGGGTTGTACCACGAACTTGAGAATCAGGAGCAAGCCGAAGAGCATTTTAAACGCGCCTGGGAGGTGGGCCAAAAGGGAAACGACCTGTACCACCTGGCGCAGGTTTGCCAAAACCTGGCGAATTTGCAAGCGGAAAAGGGTGATTTTAACAAGGCTTTTGAATGGCAAAGCCAGGTAACAGAGCTTAACCAACAACACTTTAAAACACTCCGCGACCATGAAAGGCAGGAAATAGAGGCGCGTTACCAACTTGAACGAAACCGGCAGGAAACCCAAATGGCAAAACTGCGGGTGGCAGGCCTGCAGCTTCGCGCCCTGCGCGCCCAGATGAACCCCCATTTTATGTTCAACTCCCTCAACGCTATCCAGGGCCTGGTGACCTCCGGGCGCAACGCTGATGCGGAATCTTACCTGGCAAAATTCGCCAAAATGATGCGCCACACCCTCGAATATTCCGAACTGGAAGTGGTGACCCTGGAGCAAGAGATTGAATTTTTGGACCGATACCTCGATATCAACCGGAAGCTAAGGTTTCGGGACAAGCTGCAGTTCAACATCGTTGCCCCCAAAAACTTCGACCTCGACGAACTGCTCATCCCCACCATGATCATACAGCCTTTTGTAGAGAACGCCATCGAACACGGACTGAGGCCGCGGCAGGAAGGACACCTGAATATCCGCTTCGAACTGGTGGAAGATGACGAAACCCTGCTGCGCTGCATCATCGAAGACGACGGCGTGGGCTACAACAAAGGCCGGGAAAAACAGGCCGCACAACTGGGCTTTCAAACGCATCGCTCTCGCGGCATGGAAATCACGACCGAGCGCCTCAACCTGCTGCACGAACTGCAAGGGCGCGAAGAAGATACCTATATTCAAATTGATGATATTTCGGATTTGACGCAGGGGCAACGGACAGGCACCAGGGTAGAGGTGTTGTTGCCATTGTTGGAGGAGGAGTGATTGAATTTTTTTTAAACCAATTGCCAGATGAACCCTTTAATAGCTTCTTTTTTTCGTCTTTTTTTACTGATTCTTTGCGTTCTGTTCGGCAGTACTGTGGCCAATGGCCAAGTGGAGCAGGGGAAGGCGTTCTTTCAACAAGCAACGCAGGCATATAGCAAACGACAGTTCGCCAGCGCCACCGCTTTAGCCCTTACCGCCGATAGTCTATTTCAAATACAGGGCAATGCAGCAGACAAGTTGCCGGTAAAAAGCCTGTTGGCAAAAATATACGTGGCGCGTCGGGAGCCACTACAAGTTGTACAGTTTTCCGAGGCGGCAATAAACCTCCTTGAGGCTGCGGGGCAACAGGATTCCCTCCTGGAGGCCGACATTCAAAATACTTACGGGAGTGGATTGCTGGAAACCCGCCAATTCGAAAAAAGCGAAACAGCCTACCGGCGCGCGATTGAAATCAAAAAAAATGTGCTTGGCCCAAAAACGGCCGAAATCGGCATTCAACTGTCGAACCTGGGAAACGTCTATTTTAAAAAAGGAGCCCTTTCTGAGGCAATGCGTTATGGTAAAGCTGGTATTGAAATGCGTGAAGGTGGCATTTCGCCAAACCCCAACCTGCTGGCCGCCTATACCAACCTCGGTATTTTCCACAAACAAGTCGGTTTGTACGAGCAAGCCCTTCAATACTATAACAAGGTTGTGCGCGTGATTGAAAGTGACCCGGACAAATATCAGGACAAAACCGCTCCGCTATACCAGAGTTTGGGGAACCTGTACCATGACCTGGGCGCCTTTGAAAAGGCAAAACAATACAACGAATTGGCGATACTCAATTACAGCAAGCAATTCGGACCCAAAAGCTTTCAAGTCGGCAACATTTACTACAACCAGGCATTGATTGCCGGCGACCTGGAGGATCAAAACAGCCGGGTCAAGTATGCGCACAATGCCTTGCATATTTTTATGTTGGAGCCGGAACCTGATTTGTCCTGGATAGCCGATTGTTTCGAGCAGATAAGCCTCGCATTTATGAAGAGCAACCCGGATTCTGCCCTTTACTATGCTCAAAAAGGCAGGGTATTGTTGGATAGCGCTGGTATTGTCGATGGCATCGAACGGGCGAGCAATACATCCTATATCGCAGCCGCATTGTCGAAAAAAGGCAAGCACAGCCTGGCCGATTCTTTGATGACGCTTTCCGTAGAAATGGTGCGCGCTGTTTATGGCAACAAGCATATACTGACGGCTAACTACCTGACCAATCAAGCCAATCTGATGGCAGCAGCAGGAAAGTATGATAGAGCGTTGGCGCTTTACGATGCTTCACTGGAAGCATACGGGTATACGCGCGGCTGCAGGTTCGATACCCTCATCTACGCCAATCAGCTCCTCGAAAATTTGGGTAAAAGGTGTGATATGCTGACCCGCGTGTATTGGCAAACACCGAGCCACGCCAAGCGGGCTCAAATTGATGCCGGGTGGGCAGAAGTGCTTCAATTGCTCGATCATTTGCGCAGGCGCTATCAAGGGACTGAAGCCAAGTTGCTCTTTGCTTCTCATTTTAAATCAATCGCCGAATCAGCCATTCAATGGTTTGTTGACAAAAATGGAGGAAAAAACCCTGAAATTGCCTGGCAATTTGCAGAAAAAGCCAGGTCACTGGCTTTGCTGGAAGCCTTGCGCAGTGCCGGCGCCTGGAATACTGTTGTCGCTGCCGACAGTCTCAGAGCGCTTGCTACCACATTTGCCGCTGAAAAGAAAAAATGGTACGATCAATACAGTGCGGCAGAAAGCGAAAAGGAAAGGAGTGATTGTTTGTTGAAATTCATGGATGCTGACCAGCGGCAAGAGCAGTGGTTGCAAGTGTTGGAGCGCAGCGATTCCGCGTTCTACAAGGCAAAATATGACAACCAGGTGGTGTCAACAACTGCCGTGCGCTCCATGCTTGAACCCGATCAGGCGTTGCTTGAGTTCTTTGTGGGCAAGGAGCACATATTTGTCTATGTAATCAGGCGCGATACCTTCATGGTGAAATCCCTTCCACTTGACTTCCCGCTCGAATTATGGGTAAAACAAATGCGTTTGGGCCTCCATGGTCATTACGCCCCCGATTCAAGCCAAACAACGCCATTGGGATACCAGGCTTCCATTAGTCTTTATGCTGAATACGCGGAAAGGCTGTACAAAAGATTACTGTTGCCTGTACAAGCCTGGCTACCCACAAAACTTATTGTTGTACCGGATGGGTTGCTGGGTGTTTTGCCCTTTCAGGTATTGTTGACAGCGACCCCATCCTCTATGCCTGACTTCAAATCATATCCTTATTTGATGCGTGGCCACCAAATCAGCTACACATACTCAGCAACATTGTTGAAAGAAATGCGGGGCAAACAGCACCAGGATAGCCCAAAGTATGAGATGGCGGCGTTTGCTCCTTTTTACCCCGTTGGCGAAGCGGACGAACCCTCCCAAACCCAGGCTGGCCGCCAGGGCTTCGAACCCCTTCCTTTCAGCCAATTGGAACTGGAACAGATAAAAAAATGGATGAGCGGCCAGTATTTTTTGAACAGCGATGCTATTGTCCAGACCTTCAAGAAAGTTTCTGGGGATAGCCGTTTCTTGCATTTTGCTGGCCATGCAGTGGCTGATAGCCGCGTTGGCGAACATTCTTTCCTCGTGTTTTCAAAAAATAAAAATGGCGATCAATACGAATTCCTGAATGTCGGGCATATCTGCCAACTGGAACTCATAGCCGACATGGTTGTGCTGTCTGCTTGTGAAACAAGCGTCGGCCAGCTCCGGCATGGCGAGGGTATCATCAGTTTGTCCAGGGCATTTGCGTACGCGGGCGCAAAAAGCGTCATTACCTCGCTTTGGAGCGTCAACAATAAGAGCACAGCAAATCTGATGGCTTTTTTTTATGAAGCACTGGCAGCAGGCCAAACGAAAGACCAGGCACTTTACACCGCGCAACAGCGCTTTATTGAAAATGCCACGGCCCGTGACTGCCATCCATTTTTTTGGGCTGGCTTTGTCGCCATTGGCGATATGCGAGCCGTAAAATAGCCATGATCGACCGTGTTTTCAATATGAAGGTCATCCCGAATGCTTGGAAAATGGCCTAATTAGCCTTTAATGACTGCTTCAACACCGGCACAGTCCTCAATAAATCCCGCCTGCCGCATTTTTTTTCAAAATTATTTTCCTACCCACCTTACTGTTTCAGCAGTACTGGCAATAATGTGTATAAATGGGCAATACTGCTCCTTTAAACACACCGAATACTCTTCCACTAAACGTTTTTGCCATGAAATTCTATGCTTACCCTTACCAGATTATACTGCTCTGTTCTGTTGTCTTTTTTTGTAATGCCTTGTCGGCACAAAAAACAATCTATTTTGCCAACGGGCCAATGGGGGTTCAAACCTTCGCTTTAGACACGACCCGTATTTTGGTCGCTTTCAAGCCGCAAGCGACACCTGCTGAAAGGACAACCATTGTAGAGCGGATATCAAAGGCGCTGACATACAGCACAGACCTTGAGTTTCCGCAATTCGGCGCCACAGTTTTGATGCTCAAGCCAGGCATCAAACAGGAACAAGTTGCAGCCATGTTGCAGGACATGAACCGTCAAGGGAGTTTCCAATATGCAGCCCCTTTTCTCCGATATGAGGACGGCGCCCTTTGTGGGATACTGAACGAAATCAATGTTGGCCTTCAGCAGCCAGGAGATGTCCAGTGGTTACAATCCTTTTGCCGGGAGCAGCAATTGGAACAGCCTGTGTGCAACGCGTTTGATGCCCTGTTCTTTTCCATAAAAGTACCAGACAACCAAATGGGCCGCGCCTTTGACATTGCGAACATGCTGTACAATACAGGCAAAACAGCCTTCGCCGAAGTCAATTTTATGCGGATTATGCGCCCTTTTAATACCAATGACCCCCTGCGCAGCACCCAATGGAGCCAGCAGAATACCGGAAAATACTGGAACGGCTTTAACTGGGTGAATGTAGGCGTGAACGATGCCGATATGGATGTAACAGAAGCCTGGAGTATTACGACAGGCAGTGCCAGCGTGAAAGTTGCCGTAATCGATGATGGCGTGAATACCACGCACCCCGACCTCGCCGGTAATATGTTGTCGGGCTACGACGCTACCGGCGGTGGCAGTGGCGGCAACCCCAGCGGAAACGATGCGCACGGCACTTCTTGTGCCGGCATTATTGCTGCGCGTGGCAACAACAACCTTGGACTTGCAGGCAATGCTTATACCTGCAAAATCATCCCGGTGCGTATTGCCTATACACCCACTGGCCAAACCGTATGGCATACATTCGACACCTGGTGTGCAAATGGCATCAACTGGGCATGGCAAACCGCCGGCGCCAGCGTGCTGAGCAATTCATGGGGCGGGGGGCCATCGTCTGCTGCTGTCAATTCCGCCATTTCAAATGCAACAACAAATGGCCGGAGTGGGAAAGGTGCACCTGTGCTTTTTGCCACGGCCAATGGCAATATTTCAACGGTTTCTTTCCCCGCGCGGTATGAAAGCGCCATAGCAGTAGGTGCATCCTCCATGTGTGACACCCGAAAAAG
Source organism: uncultured Saprospiraceae bacterium (assembly GCA_964453475.1). Classification (GTDB taxonomy): domain Bacteria; phylum Bacteroidota; class Bacteroidia; order Chitinophagales; family Saprospiraceae; genus M3007. The sequence goes on from CAYVPM010000055.1 coordinate 7,351, forward strand.
TTTTGTCTCCTGCGACGGTGAAGCCAGCTGGGGCTCGAATTATGGAACTGGAATTGACATAGTAGCCCCTGGGGTGAAAATTACCACGACAGATATTGCCGGGCCTGCAGGTTATTCCAATGGCGACTACAGTTACACGTTCAATGGCACCTCTTCGGCTTGCCCGAACGCTGCTTCTGTTGTGGCGCTCATTTTGTCGGCAAACCCGAACCTGACAGGAGCACAGGCGCGGGCTATCCTGGAAAACACCTGCGAAAAAGTAGGCGGCTACAACTATGCGACCAACAGCAGCCAACCAAACGGTACCTGGAACTTTGAAATGGGTTATGGGCGCGTGAATGCGCGGGCAGCTTGCCTGGCCGCACAAGTGCCAACATGCGCAACGCCATCAACTGCACAGTTGTCTGCTACCAACATTAGCAACACCACTGCCCGGCTTAATTGTTCCGTTTCCGGTGTGCAGGCTTACGACTGGGCCTATCGCCAGGTGGGCGCATCCTCCTGGACCGACGTGGCAGGCACTACCGTCAATTATGTCAATATTACCGGCCTGACTTCCAACAAACAATACGAATTTGTCGCAGCAGTGCGCTGCAACAGCTCAACCTGGAGCAGTTGGTCGTCGACAGCAACATTTACGACCACGGGCTCGGGCAACACAACCCCGCCCAACAACCTCCCTTGCAGTGCGCTCTCGCTAACGGCAGGGAGCAGTTGCTGGTATATGAACAGCACGACAGTTGGGGCTACTGCTTCCTCTAGCGGCACTACCTGTGGCACAAGTTCCCCAAAAGATGTTTGGTTCAAATGCCCCATACCCAGCAGTGGGCTGGTCACCTTCCGCACCAGCGCAGGCTCGCTGACAGATGCTGTGATGGCCGTGTATTGGGGTAGCACTTGCAGCAGTCTCAACTATATTGCCTGTGAAGACGACAATGCCAATGGCAATGGCTCCCAAATGCCCGTCATTGGCATTACAGGTCAGCCGGGCACGATGCTGTGGGTACGCGTTTGGGGCTACAACAACGCCCTGGGAAGTTTCGGCATTTGTGCCATCAACTACAACAGCAGTAATTTCGCCGGTGGCGGAGATGATATGTTGGCTGGTCCGGTTTATGCCATTGACTACAACCAACAATCCGTATATCAGGCGCCAAATGCCCCGGAATTTATCGAAGCCGCCGAGCTAAACCCTGCCGATCGTAACGCTGAAGAAAAAGTGTCTGCAACCAGAATAGGCAACTTGTATCCCAACCCGGCACAGTCGGTAGTGTTGTTGCCATACACATTGGCATTGCGCGGCACCGTGCAGATCGCAGTTTGTGATATGCTAGGCCGGGTGCTGAAACAGCAGCTGTTTGAGCAGGAGATGGGCGATCATCAGGCTACCATAGATTTGAACGGTATGGCGCAAGGCGCCTATTCTGTTCGGTTCCAATCCAACGATTTGAATGCGGTGCAAGTGTTACAGGTATTGCGTTGAAGGTTTCGGAAGGTTTCAATACTGTCGAATGTGTATAGCCTGAAAAAAGGTTATTCAAAAATTTAATACCATTCTGTTTGGATTTTCAAACAAGCAGGTATTAAGTTTGAGCTTTGATGGCCCTGAAAACACTTTCGTTGTGTGGTCTTCCCCCATCTTTTTTGTTTTACCACTAGTGCCGCATCCGGCGAATATGCTATGAATATACGAGGCAGATTTTTCATTC
>CAYVPM010000056.1:0-9057 GCA_964453475.1 uncultured Saprospiraceae bacterium
GGCTGGGGTCACGCGTAGAATTGCGTAAATGCCCTACGCAGATATGCGTATTCTGTGTTCAGGGTTCGGAAAGTGGAGGCTAAGGCTGGGCGCAGCAGTAGAATTTTTATGTAAATCCAAGATTCAATCTTATATTTACATAGAATCTTGATCCATGTTTGTCCACCGTCAAATTGAAAAGCAAATTCGGGAGCTTTGTCAGAAATTTCCGATCGTCTCGGTCACCAGCCCCAGGCAATTGGGCAAAACCACGCTGTTGCGCAACCTTTTCCATGAGGTTGGCTACGAAAAACGAACCGATTTTAATTTCGTTCGAGCGCTTAGACCTTCCAGGTTTTGAAAACCTGGAAGGTCTTGGCCAAGAAAATCGAAATAAAGTTTGGTGGTATTTTCAATGCTGCCCCCTTTGACACAAGCCCAATTTTCACTTCAACTTCTTCCGCATCCGCTTTCCAAGCTCATTTTGCGGGTTCAGCGCGATGGATTTATTCCGCCCCGCTAATCCTGGCATTCTCCCACCTTTTCCAGGCAGGCGCACCTGATATCCACCCAAACGCTTCCTTCCCTCCCAAAAAAGGCGCATTTTTGCCCACACCAGCAATCAATGCGTCTAAACGTAAAAAATGAAAAATCTACTGCTTATCTTATGCTGCTTCGCCAGCCTCGCCTGCGCCGCACAAACCCGGATCAATGGTAATTTCCCCTTCCAATCTGACCCAGCCAAGAAGTACTCAATTTACGTTCCTGCTGCTTACAATGCTGCTACGCCACATCGTTTGATGCTTGGCCTGCACCCCCTGAATACCTCCCGCTGGGATGGAGAATCCTGGTGCGATACCCTCATCAATTTTGCCAAAACCAATAACCTGCTGTTGGTTTGTCCCGATGGCGGAACCGATGGCGCCATTGATGATCCAATTGACACGGCTTTCACCTCTGCCTTGCTGGATTCCATGCAGATTTGGTACAATATTGATACTAAGAAAGTCTACGTCATGGGATTTTCCTGGGGTGGAAAAACCACTTATTCCTATGGCCTTTCTCATGCCTGGCGTTTTGCCGGTTTCATGCCAATCGGCGCCGCAACGAGTGGAACCAACGATGTAAACGGGATTATCCAGCACGCCGCTGGCAAACCCTTTTTCCTGGTTCACGGCTCCGGGGATAGCCCCAACAACCGTTTCTATCCGGTCAGGTCTGCACTAATCGCCAATAACGCCATTGAAAAAGACACCCTCATGCCGGGCATCGGACACACGATTGACTTCCCCAATCGGAACCTCATTCTATCCATGGCTTACCAATGGATAGATTCGGTGAATTGTGCGCAACTAACATCCGTTGTGCCAGAACTTGAATTCGAAAGCAAATTGGATGTTTTCCCGAACCCTACGAACAATGTGCTCAATATCCAGCTCGATTCCCAGGGCAATTTTGATGTTGAAATCGTAGATGCTTTTGGCAAAATCATGATTCAGGCTAAAAATCGAAATCGCGTGGATGTTTCCGGCCTTTCCAACGGGGTTTATTTCCTGCAGGTAAAACAGGGCGACAAAACTTATTTGAAGAAATTTATCCGCGAATAAATGGGATAGCCCATTGATGTGCTATAGTCAACGCAAAGTGGTAGTGAATGCAGGAATTTTGCAATCATGTTAAAATCAGACATTTGTTTCACTCAAATCATTCATAATCACCTTAATCATAGTATACCTTGCCCAAAATCAAGATTCTACACCATGCCAACAACAAAAATTACTGTAAACTCCAATGGATCACTCAAAATTGAGGGTGATTTCGAAATCGTAGACGCTGCTGGAAATGCTTATGGCTTGCAAGGCCGTACTACACTCGGACTATGCCGCTGTGGCTTGTCCAAAAACAAGCCATTTTGCGATGGCTCCCACAATGGTCATTTGGACCACCAAGCCGTAGCCTTTGACTTGCCGCCTAAAAAGGTGTAAAACATCGGCTTGATATGGAAATTGCGCCTGACAGCAATAGCATGGCTTAAATACTGTTACCTACTAAGGGCCTGACCTTAGACATGGTGTCTTTTCTGCCTCTCTTGGTATTCCAACCGCAGCCCAAGCCTGTTTTCAAGGCCCAAGCGCCCCGGTTGTGTCAAAAGGGTCAGCATTGAAAATGCCGCCAAACTTTATTTCGATTTTCTTGGCCAAGACCTTCCAGATTTTCAAAACCTGGAAGGTCTAAGCGCTCGAACGAAATTAAAATCGGTTCGTTTTTTGGAGCCAGGCCATTTGACACAGTCCTAAAAGTACAGCGCGGCACTCAAAGGTCCTTTATTACGCTTCTACTGGCGATTTTAGTTTCTCCATTATAAAACTCAAGCAAATAGCTTCCTGTTTTCAGGTGTCCTAAAATTTGATGTGCGGAGTTTGCCTCCAAATTAGCCTCGTGTACAAGCACTCCGAGCAGGTCAAAAACTTTCAGGCGAACGGCCTCGGGGTTAGGCAATTCATCCCATTCCATATCAAGTGTGATTTGATTTGAAAACGGGTTGGGGTACAATTGGAGCTTCAGTTGGCTGTTGTTTGGATTGATGGCTCCAGATGATGAACCAGCCAGCTTATACTTGTACGCTTCATCCTTAAATTCGCCGAAAGCTGTACCATTTATCAAATAAACCTCATCGTCAATAATAAAAGATGAAGGCGCCCACCTTGAAGGGCCAGGATGCGCGGGAAGTTCTTCCCAGCTATCGCCATCGGCATCATATTTCCAGAATTCTCCTGATTCCATCGACCCATGATCTTGTCCTTCTCCACTCAATAAGTATCCGTATCCTTTGTGTGAAAATTGAGTGCCGGCAACCCTGCCTTCATCCGGGAGGTCTGCTACTTGCAACCAAGTATCATTTGTTGGGTCATATCGGTACCAGGTATTATAAATTTGGGGATCAATACTTCCGTGTCCTAAGCCTGTATAGACATAATCTCCGATGGCAAATTGGTACGGATGATGTCGGGGGTGGCTTGGGAAATCAGCTTTTTGCGTCCAGGTATCGCTAGCGATATTATACTGCCACCAATCATTCAGGTTTCCCACACCAGCGCCGCCACCTCCAAGACCCACATATATATTTCCTTGATGCACAACAAAAGCAGGATGTGTTCTCGGGATACAGGGACATTCAGCGCGCGCTGTCCAGGTTTGCGTACCAGGATCAAACACCCATAAATCTCGTTTTGTTGTTGCAGTAGTGGAGCCTGGGCTTATGCCGGTTCCAAACCCAAAATAAGCTTTACCTTCCCAAACATCTCCAATGCCAAAGTTTCTGGACCCTCCGGGGAAATCGTCAAGTTTCGTCCATTCATCAATATCCGGGGAATATCTATATGCCGATGCCACTGGTTCGGTTTGTGCAGATCCAGCAACGATATAGCCTGTTCCATCTATGGAAAAGGCGAAGGAATGGTGTGTTCTGAATTCTGCCGGAGGCGAAGACACCTGGATCCACTGGGCAAAGGCCGATACACTGAAAAGACATGAAAATAAAAGAAGAGCAGGATACCTCATTTTGAAAGATGATTATTTTTGAGATGGGAACAAAGTAATTATACCTTACGCCGCCAGGTTTTGTACATTCCGATGTTTGTAATCAATTCAAAATCAGTTGAATCAATCATTTTCAATCACAAAAATCAGGCGAATCACAGTATAACTTTGCAAAAAAAACAACATGCAACAAGAAAAACTGGCCCAATTAACCCAACAAGCCTGCCGCGCGGTAGCGGAAACCGCAACCTTCATCCAACAGGAAGCCGGCAAGGTTTCCAGCGGCCAAATAGAAGAAAAATTCCTCAACGGACTTGTCAGTTACGTTGACCGTACGGCAGAGGAAATGCTGGTAGAGCGGCTCTCCGCCATCCTGCCGGAAGCGAGTTTCGTCACAGAAGAAGAAACCGTGGTACAGGGCAACAGCGCGCTGCAATGGATCATCGACCCGCTCGACGGCACCACCAATTTCCTGTACAATGTGCCGCAGTACTCCATCAGTGTCGGCCTGAAAACTGAAAATGGGCTGGTACTCGGCATCGTGCAGCATGTGCCGGCGAATGAACAATTTTATGCCTGGCAGGGCGGGGGCGCCTGGTGCAACGGCCAGCCCATCCACGTGAGCCAGCGCCGCGACATCCGGCAAGCACTGGTGTCGACGGGCTTTCCATACCACAATTTCGAGCGTTCCGAGGCCTGGTTTGCAGCCTTGAAAGCATTTATGGAGCAGGGGCGCGGCGTCCGGCGCTTCGGCTCGGCAGCGCTCGACCTGGCCTGGGTGGCCTGCGGTCGGTTCGACGTGTTTTTTGAATACGGCCTGAATGCCTGGGATGTGGCTGCTGGCGCGGTGCTGGTTCGGGAGGCCGGCGGTATGGCCTGCGATTTTTCCGGCGGAAATCAATTCATTGAAAAACGGGAGATGTTTGCCTCAAATGCTGCCGTTTTTGAAGCAGCGATGGGTGTGGTACATGAATCTTTTGGTAAAATCTAGTGACTGGTGATTGGTTGATCGGTGATTGGTGCACATCTTTCGTGCTTTTGCCTGCATTGTTTTTCAGCACCTTGAATGGATTCCATTTCGCTTGAATGGATTCCATTTCTTGTCCTTTATTTTTGCTTGCGTGCTGAAAACCATTTCCAATTTTGAAACAAATGCTGTGCACCAATCACTGATCACTAGTCACTGATCACTAGTCACCGATCAACCAATCACTGATCACTAATTACCACCCAACCCTTTTTGAAAAATTCCCCGTCTTGGAGGTATTGCTCATTCACCGATAAATAGCTTGACATGAAAAAACTACTCCTGCTCTCCTTGTTTTTCGCCACCGTGGCGGCGCCAGCACACACGCAAAACTGGTTCTCCGCTGATCACCGATGGGTGTTCAACCTCAGTGGCGGCTTCGGCGGCTTTGACCAGGATTTTGAAATGGTCGCAGAAGCCGATACGGTGATTCAGGGAAAAACAGCCCGAAAATGGGTGTTCCATTTTTCCGGCTTCTTACAGATGGAGCCTAAGTTTACCTACAGTGAGGGCCCACGCGCCTATTCTTACGTGGCAAACCTGGATTCTTTCGTTAAAATTTACGACTTCTCCCTGGCCGTAGGCGACCAGCTCAAAATACCCAGGGAATGGGGTTCTTTTACCTATAAAATTGAAGCTATTGACCAGGTTCAAGCAGGAAGCCTAACGCTGAAACGCCAGCGGGTGCGCTACATCCAGCCCGACGGCACGCCTTCCGACTGGGTATTTGACATCCTTGAAAATGCCGGCATGATCGGCCTGGCGCTTGACGTAAACTTTCCCACCTGTGCCTTTGTGTTGATCCCCGAGTTTCAATGTGGCAGTGTGGTGGATGGTTTTGACATAAAATTCCTGTGCTTTTCCACCCCATCTGGCAGTTTCAATCCCTTCAACGGCTCCTGCAGCCTGGTGGCTGCCAACGACCCGCAAAACATTGATTTACAGCTAAAGCCCAACCCGACTACGGATTATTTCGAAATCGCAGGAGACAGCAACGGCGGCACGCTTCAATCGGTCGTTTTGATGAATATCGCCGGCAAAGCCTTGCGGTGTTGGGAGAATGCGCAGCTTCGCTACTCCCTGGAAAACCTGGCAGCGGGGGTCTATGTCGTGGATATCCGGTTTGACAATGGGACGCGGGCAGTGAAACGGGTGGTGAAGCTAGGCGTTGCGCCTTAGATGCTCCCCCAATTCCTCCCCTATCAACCGGTGCCCTTCTTCCAGCCAAAAAACCCGCACATTAGACAAGCCTTCGTACAGTTTTTTCAAGGTTTTTTGCCGGAGCATGGGGTCGTTCAGCCCGATATATACATCGGCGGGCAAATTGCTTTCGCCCAATATGCGCTGGATGATGTGGCGGCTCAGGTAGAATGAGCGCATGGCCAGCCAGCAACCGAAGGTGCGCCGGAAACGCTCGGGGCGGTTGAGGTTGTTGCTCAGGAAATGGTGGATCAAAGGCGGCGTCAGCCCTATTTTTTTACCGAAATTTATGATGGCAATAAACCAGCCTGGTTTTTGCAAAATACGGTAGAGCAGCTTGCGCACCCACATAGGTGTGCGCGCGGCCATGCTCATGCCTTTGGTTTTTACGCCGTCGGGGGAAAGCAGGTACAGCTTGTTGAGTTGGCCGATCAATTCAGGCAGCATGGCCTGCACCAGCCTGGCGCCGAAACTGAAGCCCATCAAGTTGAAACGCTCCTTGCCCTTTTCTGCCAATATCCGGCGGATTATGTCCAGCAGGTCTTCTTTTGAAAAAGTGTTGGGCTCCCAGGTCGTTTGCCCGTGAAAAGGCCAATCGACGGCTACAACCGTGTACTTTTCCGACAGCGCCGGCTCCAGTACCGCAAACATCCTGGCCCGGTAGCTAAAGCCATGCAGGGCGATAAGCAGTTCCGGGCCAGTCCCAAAATGCAGGCAGTGGATGTTTCCCTTGGGTAATTTGATGAAAGACGATCGCATCTAAGGAGGATTGGTTTTGCGTATTCTAAAGCATGGATTGACTTGCAAAAATGGAAAAGTTCTTCGGGTTCTGCTCAATCATAGTACAACTTGACATTAAAAATAGCCTAATTCAATCAATGTCTGGGAATATTGATTGTTAAAAACTTATTTTGCCTCAAAATTCAACACATGAAAGCGCTTAAACTACTCTTTTGCTGCGCACTACTTTGCCAACAGGCTTATGCGCAAACCTGGACCACCCTCAATATCCCGGCTTCCGGGCGCTTCGACGACTTGTTTTTTCTGAACGATTCCGTCGCCTGGACCTGCAACGGCAATGGACAAACCTACAAGACCACAAATGGCGGTCAAACCTGGATCAATCACCCTGTCAGCACAGGCTCTTATTTGCGCAGCATAAAGTTTATGGATGCCGATACCGGTTTCTGCGGCGGGCTGGACTTCGGTGATTATTTGTTCAAATCCACCAATGGCGGACAGTCCTGGACAAATATCAGCAACAAAGTTCCTGGCTTGCAGGATGGTGTTTGCGGGCTTTCCTGCCCTGGCGGGAAAGTGATTTACGGCTGCGGCGTTTTTGCGGCGCCGGCATATGTCATCAAGAGCACGGATGGGGGCGTTTCCTGGCAAAAAATAGACATGTCGGCGCATGCGCTCGCGCTCGTGGACATACTTTTCCTGAACGCGCAAGAAGGTTGGGTCAGCGGCAGGGCATTGCAAGATGCTGGTGGTGTCATCTTGCACACAAGTGATGGCGGCGCTACCTGGGAGCAGGTTGCCCACTCGGGCGTTCACGGTGATTATGCCTGGAAAATGCAGCGCCTGGATGCGCAAAACTGGTTTGCCTCCATAGAACGGGACGCCACCGCAGGCGCCAAAACCCACATGTTTAAAAGCACAGATAGCGGACTCAACTGGCAAACAAAGTTGATCAGCAATACCCACAGCCGAACCCAGGCAATTGGATTTATCAACCCGCTGCATGGATGGGCGGGGGATTACAATCTGTTTGAGACGCTGGATGGGGGCCAAACCTGGCAAAACATAAACACCAATCTTTCAATTGGGTCTGCCTTCAACCGCTTTGTAAGGATCTCTGATAAAAAGGCTTTTTTAACGGGCAACAGGATTTACCGCTTCGACGGCATTTCTGTTGCTACCCAGGCGCCTGAAAAACCGGGAGAACATGATGAAATACACCGCCTGAGTATTTCCCCGAACCCGAGCAGCGACCAATTCCAGATTTCCATCACCCTGCGCCAAAAAACCCTGGTGATCCTGAAAATATACGCTTTCAATGGCGGTTTTGAAGAACTGCTTTGGACGGGAGAGCAAGCCGCAGGCGATTACTTGTTGCAGTCAAGCCTGGCACATCTGCCGGACGGCAATTATGTGGTATATCTGAAAACAAACCACGGAACACAGACGAAGATGGTGACAAAGCGCTCCTAAAAATGCACCCAGCCCTGCGCCTTCAACGGATGCAGGTTACCGCCCTTGGTATTCAGCTTGATGCCATATTCTGCTTCCATAATCTCCCCGGCAATGTAGATATCGGGCAGGTACTTCACCTTTTCCACGTCTTCAGGGCGGATGGTGAACAACAGTTCGTAGTCCTCCCCACCGTTGAGGGCGCAGGTAACGGGGTCGAGCTTGAATTTCAATGCCAGCAATTGCGCATCGGGGTGGATGGGCACCCCGCTTTCCTCAATGAGCGCCCCTACCTTGCTCTGTTTGCAGATATGGAATATCTCTGAGGCCAGGCCATCGGAAACATCGATCATCGAAGTGGGGCGCAGCCCGACTTTATGGAAGGTATCGATCATGTCGCGCCGGGCTTCCGGTTTCAACTGCCGGCCAATCACGTATTGCTGCTCTTCAAAATCGGGCTGGGTTTCGGGGTGTTCCTGCCATATCTGCTTTTCCCTTTCCAGCAACTGCAAGCCCAGGTACGCCGCGCCGAGATCCCCTGTAATGCAAATAAGGTCGCCCACGCGCGCGCCGGAGCGGTAACTGAGCCGTTCTTTCTCCCCCTGGCCAATAGCAGTGACACTGATGGTAAGCCCTTTGGGGGAGGAAGTGGTGTCGCCGCCGACAAGGTCCACTTCATAGGTGTCGCAGGCGAGCTGGATGCCGGCGTACAGATCCTCCAAAGCTTCTACTGAAAATCGGTTGGAAATGGCGATGGAAACGGTGATCTGTTTGGGCAGCGCATTCATGGCGTAGATGTCGGACAGGTTCACCACCACGGCTTTGTAGCCCAGGTGCTTGAGCGGCACGTAGGCCAGGTCGAAATGGATGCCTTCCACCAACATATCGGTGCTGACAACGGTGCAGAAGTCGCCGTTTTCAATCACGGCGGCATCGTCGCCGATGCCGCGCAGGGTGGATGGCTGCCGGAGTGGGAATGCGCGGGTGAGGTGTTCGATCAGGCCGAATTCGCCCAGGGTGTTTACGTCGGTTCGCTGCATGCGTTAGTATTGGGCGATGATTTTTTATACTGTGATTAAAGTGATTCTGAATGATTTGAGTGACCTCCTACGCCCTGA
>CAYVPM010000057.1:0-9039 GCA_964453475.1 uncultured Saprospiraceae bacterium
GTTGTCGCGCTCGCGGTAATGGCGCCCGAGCTCTGCGTAGGCGGCCCAGTCCGGCCGTAGGTTTCCGGGTGTTTATGGAAATCATTGAGGAGTAAAACGGCTGACAGGAACGTATTGCCACCTTCAATTTGCTTGAATGAAATTCTTCCGCCAAACAATAGAACACGATAGCGACGAAACGCTGATGCAAGCGATTGCACAGCGCAACGAACGGGCATTCGCGGTGCTGTACGACCGGTACGGACCGCGGATGTATCGTTTCTTCCTGCGCATGTTGTGGGGCGATACAGCCAAGGCGGAAGATTTTACGCAAGAAATTTTCTTAAAAATCATTGAAAAACCCCAGTTGTTCAATCCTGATCGGAATTTTAGAACCTGGATTTATGTCATGGCGTCCAACCTCTGCAAAAACGAATACCGGAAACTTCGCATGGCGGAAATGTCGGGACTGCAGCCGGGGGTTTGGGAGGATAATTTGCCGGAAAAACTGGATAAGGAATTGTTTGATACACAGTTGCGCGATTGTATTGCCCGGTTGAGCCCGACACAGCACCAGTGTTTTGTGCTGCGCTACCAGGAGGAGTTGTCTGTCGCAGAAATTGCTGAAATCGTGGATTGCCCGGAAGGCACGGTGAAATCGCGGCTGCATTATGCCTTGCAACAAGTGTGCAGCCAAATGGAGGACTGGAAAACCGCTTAACAGTATCAATAAAGTAATTATGAACGAAGAAATTGAAGCCCTTGCCCGACAGAAAGACTTTGCCGCGCTCAGTGCATCGGAGCGCGCCCAGGTGCTGGAAGCAATGCCTGCGGAGGAGTACGACCGGCTGCATGTCCTGTTGCAGGCGGTACGGATGCAGCATGCCCACGAGGATGCGCCCGCGTACCTGCGTGCCAGCCTGATCGGGCGCATGGCTGTGAATTCCCGACAAGACTGGTTTCTCCGTTATGTAACCCCGATTTTGCGGGCGGCGGCCATATTTATTTTAGGCATGGCTACGGCGATGCTGCTGCGCAAAACAACCGTAGTTGAAAAGGTCGTAACGGAGCATACGCACACCGTGGATACCATTTACCTCGAAAAAACGCTATGGCGCGAACGGGTGCGCTGGAAAACGAAACACGTATATATTGAAAAAACGCCCGCCAAACCCAGCCCCGCAGCTGTTGTAAATACGGTGGAACATATAGCTTTGCCCGAATTCAACAGCAAGGACTTGAGCAACAATGCAATAGGCACCTCTTTGGGCGACACACCGGAGTTGATGCAATTTTTCACCCAGGGAGGGCAGTGAAGCCGTAGGCACATGCCACGAGATTTGCAGGCTGCTTTATGCGGCTTACAATAAAATTACAACGTAGATTGCGCAACAAAAGCAGCGTTCCCCCTCCATGCCCGCATCTCTCTAGCATCTTCAACACCTAACTGCTCAATCCGATTGTCGTATGAAAAACCGATTACTTTCCGCCGTATTTCTGTTGTTTTTTATCCCCTGCCTTCAAGCTCAAGTAGGCGGCCAGCTTGCTGTCACCTTGTCACCTATCCCTTCCTGTGGTTGCGACGGTTGTTTTTTCGCCAACATCACCAATGGCACCCCACCATATGTTTTCCAATGGTCGAACGGCCAAACCGATGTCGTGACCACCAGCTCGGCCACGCTTTGCGGGTTTTGCCCTGGCCAATATTCCGTGACGGTGACGAGTGGAAACACGAACCAAACCGCCACGGCCACGGGTTTCCTTCAATACACCCAACCCAACCCCGTCTATATCATTTCCCTTAACACAGCCCCTTGCAACAACGACAGCATCACGGGCGGCAACCAGGATTGTGAGCAAGTATGCGCCGGCACGACCGTAACCTACACGGTTTCCAACTCAGGTACGCCACCCTCTTCAAGCAATTTATTGTGGCAGGTATCCGGCGCCAGTAGCTGGAGTGTACAGCAGCCACAAGGCAGATTCCTCACGGTTACCTGGGGCAACGCCGGAACTGGATCCATCTCCGTAATTTCAAATAGTATACAAGGCTGTACCAGTGAAGATTTTCTCTGTGTCACCATTTTGGAGCCCCCTGCTGCCGCTATTGGCAGCAGCCCCGCCGCTGCTTCGGGAAACTTGCAAGTTTGCATCGGCCAACAAGTTGATTTTCAGAACCTCAGCACCGGCGATGCCGACAATGTTGAATGGTTTTTCAGCGATGATTTCAGCAGCAGCAGCGCGCAAAACCCTACCCATACCTACCTCAATCCCGGCATCCATACCGTCACCCTGGTTGCCAGCAGTATGTGCCTTTGCAGCGATACAACCACATTCACGGTAGAAGTATTGGATGCGGTGGCGCCAACGCTCGACTGCGTGGCGACGATATGCCCGGGCGAAACTGTCACCTATACTGCCTCCAACGCCTGCCCGCCCTTTGCCTGGACGGTCAGCCCCAACGGCAGCATCCTGGAAGGCGGCACCGCCGGCTCCGACAGCATTACCGTGCAATGGGGTGATGGTCCCGTTGGCCTCATCACGCTGGGCGGCCCGGCTTGCAGTGGCGCAAGCTGCCCTATTGCCGGGGTGGTCAACATTCCCATCGTATCGGACAATGCCGAGATCAGGGGCAAAGGAAGGGTTTGCCCGGGTGCTACCGAAGTGTACAGCATTGAGCCGTTCGGCGGCGCTGGTTTTGTGTGGACGCTTTCCGGCGGCGGCAATATCACGAGCGGGCATGGAACCAACAGTGTTACCATTGATTGGTACAGTACACCCAATGCCGCCACAACTTATTGGCTTTCTGTGAAATACAACAACTGCTACCTCGGATGTGGCGGCCAGGACAGTATCCCGGTAAAAATTCTGCCCTCCTTTGTCATCAATGGTCCGGTGGAGCTGTGCGTGGATGCCACTGGGGCATTCAACAGCAAATTCTCCAACAACAACCTGCCCATTTCCTGTAATTGGACAATGACAGGGCCAGCAGGCAGCAGCGTTTGGAGTTCCCCGGCGGCAACAGCAACGGCGAGTGTGCCGTTCAACAATGGCATCGGTTATTACCGTTTGTTTGCTACGCCGGCAAATTTGAACTTAACCTGTACCGACCAGGCAGATTGGGGAGTACAGACGCGCCCATTGCCCAGCAAATTGACGGGTATAAAAGGCGAACGAAAAATTTGCCCAGGGACAACTTACACCTATGAAGCCGAAGGCGGCACCCCCACCAGCAATTATTCCTGGACGCTGAAAAACGGCGCTGCGGCTCCGGCTGTGTTTCAGGGAAAAACCATGAATGTGACCTGGAGCACGAGCGGCCCGCGGTGGCTGTCAGTAGCGCATGTGAGCACCGATGGCCTCAGCTGCATGTCTGATACGATTCAAATTCAAGTTGCTCCCATCGGTATTCCCGATATTACGGGGCAGCCCGCTGTTTGTGAAGACGAGAAGGGCAGTTACACCATTGAGGCATTAAAAAATGTGGACTTGCAATGGCAGATCAGTCCGGCTACGGCAGGCTCGGTGGCCAGCGGCCAGGGTACAAACGCTGTAGAGATATTTTGGTCGCAACCAGGAGGGCATACTGTAAACTTAAGTGTTTGCGGCCAAACAGCTGCGTTTCCGGTTTTGGTGCATGCTGCTCCTGCGCCAACCGTACAAGCACCCGCCGGGCTCTGTCCAGGCAATGTTGCCATGGTACAAACCAGCACTACCTTCTCAAGCTATGTTTGGAAAAACGATACCGGCGCCCAGACTTCTACAGCGGCAACGCCCATGTTCGGTCCCGGAACGTATGGTGTGACAGTAAGCGATGTCAATGGCTGTGTGGGTACGGAATCCTTCAACATCCAGGAGTGGGAAACCCCCAATATTTCCCTCACAACAGCTTCACCGACAGGCTTTTGCAATAATTCCATCATGGTGCCGCTTACGGCCCTGACCAATGCGGATGGCAACTACACTTTCCAGTGGTTTATGGGTGGAAGCCTGATTCCCGGACAAGCAACAACTACTTATTCCACCAACCAATACGGGTCATACACCGTGCAGGCCACCAATGCAAATGGCTGCACATCTTTGGCCGGTCCCATTAACCTCGTAGAATATTGTGGCGGCGGCGGCGGCGGTTGCCTTCCATGCAACGGCGTGGCTTGTCCGCCCGGCACCATAGACCTGGCCATAGACCCTACGGCGCGTTGCGATTCCTTCCAAATGCATTTGATTGATGTTGGCGGTGTTTATGTGCCTGGCACAGCACAATGGATTGTAGGGGTTTCAGGCGGCGATCAATTGGGTTTTTCTACCGAAACAGACCCGAGCTTTACCTTTGATAATGCAGGTTCCTATGTGGCCATCTTGGTCGTACAGCTCACCAACGGAACTGTCTGCAATGTGTATGATTTTTTTGATGCCGAAGCCGTGGCCAGAATAAACAAAATGCCTGAATGCCCCGGCGATGTCAGCAATTTTGTGGATGAAAGCGAGTTTTTGCCTACTGGCGGCATCAGCAATTGGGATTGGGATTTTGGCGATCCTGCCTCAGGGGCGAACAACAATTCTATCATCAGAAATGCTGCGCATACTTACGCTCTTTCCGGCAACTATTCTGTGCAGCTAACCGTGACGGGCAACAGCGGCTGTACTTCGAGCGCCACAGTGCAGGTTGTTATTCCGGTGCTGCCGGATGTGAATTTTCCCGTACCTGCTGCCAGTTGTGCGGGAAATGCTATGGAGTTTGTCATACCGCCCAACGTGGTAGACATCACGGAAATTACCTGGGATTTTGGTGATCCTGGCACAGGCGCCTCCAACGATGCCAGCGGTGCACCCGCATACCACAATTTTAACCCGGCCGGCAACTATCTGGTCACGGCAACTGCGACCAATATTTATGGATGTACAGCTTCATTTACCCAAAGCATCGTGGTAGACCCAAACAACCTGGCTGGCACGATTACCCCTCCTTCCCCGCCGGCACTCTGCGAAGGCGGCAGCATGACCCTCACGGCCCCAGCTGGTGGGGTAAGCTACCTTTGGTCTGACGACAACGGCAGTACCACGCCTGTTTTGACGGTCAGCAAAGAGGGCAGCTACCGTGTTACCATAACCGATGCCAACGGTTGTACGTATGCGCCGCCTGCTGTAAACGTTGAATTGAATGTAGCCCCGGATGCCATTATCAAGGCACTGCTCCTGAACGAACTGAATCAGGTGGTGGGCGTCTCCTATCCCGCTTTGACCGTTTGTGCCGGGGATGATGTGGTGTTGCAGGCTTTCACCAATGGCAGCTACAACTACTCCTGGTCGGTCAGCAACGGCAACAACCCAATCCTGTATTTCACCGAAGACCGAAACAACCTCCTTTCTGTTGGAACCCACACCTATAAGGTAACCATCACCAATCCCGCCACGGGTTGCACGGCAGTTTCCGACCCGTTTACTGTAATTGTAAATCCAAAGCCCAGCGGTTTTTCCATCAGCGGCAACAACCACTGCGCGGGCAGCACGAACACCATCACCTACACGGGCCCGCAACCCGCGAACTGGCAATTGGTGTGGACCAACGGCCAGACGGGCCCGATCCTGAACACGGAAGCGCCGGGCGTGTACCAAATTAGGGTCATCAATGAATTTGGCTGCGAAGCCCGCTCCAACAAATGGGAGGTGCTGGCCGGGCCCCCTGTCAGCTCTATTCCGGCCGGCTGCCATACGCGCTGCAAACCGGACACCTTGTGTTTGCCCGTGTTGCCATCGGTCACCAGCTGGCAATGGTTCCTGAATGGAAACCCGATCCCGGGGGCCACCAGTTCCAATTTTATCGCGCAACAAAGCGGCACCTACTGGGCGCAATTGACAGATATCAACGGCTGCACCAACGAAAGCGACCCGCTTACCCTCAACCTGTACGATGGCTATGGCAATATCCTCGGACAGGTATGGTCAGACGTGAACGACAACGGCGTGATTGACGCGGCAGATACGCTGCTGGCGGGTATCCCGGTGGTGCTGTATCAAAACGGGATGTTGTTTGATGCCGCCAATTCCGGGGCAAACGGCAGTTTTGCCTTCCCCAATGTTTTATCCACCAATTATTCGGTTCAAATTGACCCCTTCTCCCTGCCGCCGAACTGGAATGTGGTGATCGGCACCGATCCGGTGTCGCTTTCCGGCTGCGACGTGGAGGGAAATACCGACTTGCTCTTGCATTACAGTTGCTCCGCTTTCGGAACCCTACAGCTTGCAAGTTGCGCAGGCAGTTCCGTTACGTATCAGGGCGTATCTATTGCGGCTGGCGGCACCCAGTCTTTTCATTACACCAGTGCGCAAGGTTGTGATTCTACCCTGGTTGTCAATGTGGTGGCCCTCCAGCCTTCTTCGGGAACAGCGAATTTAAATGCCTGTCCGGGCAGTTCGGCCACGTATGCCGGGGTAAGTATTCCGGTAGGTGCTACTCAAAATTTTACCTTAACCAACTGGCTGGGTTGTGATTCCATAGTCACGGTGAGCGTACTAGCCTGGCCTACATCCACGGGAACTGAAACCTTGCGCGCTTGTCCGGGCAGTTCAGCCACGTATGCCGGGGTCAGTATTCCTGTTGGGGCTACCCAGAATTTTACCTTGATGAACTGGTTGGGCTGCGATTCCATTGTGACGGTGAGCGTTCAGGCCTGGCCAACCTCAACGGGTTCAGCCACCTTCTTATTTGCCTGTTCCGGCGGCTCGGCCATGTTCCACGGCATCAGCATTCCGGCAGGGACAACCCAGCAGGTTACTTTGCAGACCTGGCATGGCTGCGATTCCATTGTGTCGGTAACCGTGGCGGCATTGCCCCCGGCAACCGGCGTTGAAAATTTGTTTGCGTGCCCAGGTGGCGTTGCGACGTACGCCGGCATGGCAATTCCAGCGGGAAGCTCCCAAAATTTCAACCTGACGAATTGGTTGGGCTGCGATTCCATTGTAACGGTGAATGTGGCGGCTTATCCCACTTCCAGCGGCAGCGCTACTTTGTACGCCTGTCCGGGCAGCAGCGCCACGTATGCCGGGGTAAGCCTCCCGGTTGGGGCCACGCAGGCATTCACACTGAACAACTGGTTGGGTTGCGATTCCATCGTAACGGTGAATGTGGCGGCCCATCCCACTTCCAGCGGCAGCGCCACTTTGTACGCTTGCCCGGGCAGCAGCGTAACGTATGCGGGGGTTAGCCTCCCTATCGGCGCCACGCAAGCATTCACACTGAACAATTGGCTGGGCTGCGACTCCATTGTTTCGGTGAACGTACAGGCCTGGCCCACCTCCAGTTCCAGTTTTGAAACGGGGGTTTGTCCAGGTGAAAACTTTGTGTATCAAGGTGTTGCGCTTAGCGGTGGCACGGTGCAGCCGTTTGTGCTGCAAAACTGGCTGGGCTGTGATTCTACGGTGACAGTGACGGTGAAACAGTTGCAAGCTTCCTCGAACTTGCTGCAAGTAAGTGTTTGTCCGGGCAAAACATACACCTTCAACGGCGTGCAAATCCCGGCGGGCGATTCCCGTGATTTTAAGTTGACAAACGCGGAAGGTTGTGATTCCACCCTGACCGTGATCGTGCAGGAATTCCCGGCAGCTACTTTTGCCGTACAGGCGGAACGTTCATGCGCCAACGCACCCACGGGAAGCATCGAAGCGATGCTGGGGCCGGGCGGGCAGGGGCCTTTCCAGTATTCTCTCGACAATACGAACTATCAGCCAGGTGCTACATTCAACAATCTGGGCGCAGGCACTTATACCGTGTATTTGGAAGACGGCAATGGCTGCGTATTCGAGGAAGCAGTGCTGGTGCCTGCTATTCCTCCGGTAGTGTTGCAATTGCCGGATGCCGTGCTGGCCTGCGACAGCGATTCGGTGATCCTTGTGCCGGTGGTTTCGGGCGGCGACCCAGTCACCCTGAAATTTGAATGGTGGGACGGAAGCACCGGGAACACCGCCGTGGCGAAGGATGCCGGCCCGGTCAGTGTCACGGTGAGTGACTTGTGCAGCACAGAACGCAGCGAGGCCATGGTTGAATGGGCCGAATTGGCTTCTGACCTGAGTATTGTGTACGTGCCCAATGTGCTGAAACCGAATTCCCTCGACCCGGAAAACGCGCGGTTCCGCCCCTTGTTTGCCGCGGGCATAAACCTGCTTCGTTTCAAGTTTATGGTGTTCGAACGTTGGGGCAACCAGCTTTTCCAAACAGAAAGCACTTCCGATGCCTGGGATGGCATTTACGACGCACAAAACATGAATCCCGGAGTGCAAGTATGGTATCTGGAGGCTGATGTAGCGATGTGCGGCAGGGTACTTCGGGTGGTGAAGAAGGGTGATGTGACGGTAGTGCGGTAATTGGTTTCCTATAGTTGCCTAGTTTGCTCATTATGAGTGAACTAGGCAATTAAAGGGAGACCTCAATTTCCATCTCGCATGGGGTTCCAATGGGCGCCCGGCAGCTTTCATTTGGATCAAATGGTTCATTTGTTGGCCTGAATAAACTTATTCTCTATGTCCTGCACCAACGGGTTCATCGCCAATTCTCCTCATATTTGTGCTATTCGAATTTCTCTAAAAACGGCAGCAAATTCCAGTGTTCTATGCCATTGTAGCTGTTTCAACCTTGCTTGGTGTTTCAATCACCGCCAAGCGCTATCACCCTAGCCCAGGCGCCCTGCTTGGTTGTTGTCACCAAGCAGAAAAGTACAGCACGATGCCCATTCTACCAAAAAGCCTCCCAAGCTTCTACCTGTATTCCAGAGCGGCGGCCAATCATTCCCATACCAAAACTGGATCAGAAACGACCATCGCCTATCACCGTGTTCATAAAACGCTGCCGAAGACCACCCGTATTCCGCTGGGGCAGTGTTTTAGTTCTTGGGATGGGTGCTTATTGTTTTGGTTAGATGACCTAGGCGCGGCGAAATACGCTAAAGGCAGACATCAGGGGCAATTTTTATTTTCAGAAAAGCACTTTGGAGGAGCTTCGGCCCCGCAAGTACTGTGATTCGCCTGATTTTTGTGATTGAAAATGATTGATTCAACTGATTTTGA
>CAYVPM010000058.1:0-9039 GCA_964453475.1 uncultured Saprospiraceae bacterium
GCACGCCATTGCAGAGCAAATTGACCACATCAACAACGGCCACAGCGATATCTCCGGGCTCAAGGATGGTCACGCTGCCATAAATCACACACTCGTTGTTGTCATTCACGGTGACATCATACTGCCCCGGCGCCAATCCGGTAATTTTATCCGTTGTGGCGCCGTTTGACCAGGTGTACATATAGTCCCTGACCCCGCCATTGACAATAGCCTGGGCCATGCCGTCATTGGCGCCAAAGCAGGAAATGTCCGTACCGATCATTGAAATCTCCAGGGCCGCGTTATCCGTCACCGTTACGCTGAAATTGCCCTTGCAGAGCACATCATCGATTGCCTGAACGGTATAAACACCCGCAGCATATCCTCCTTGTGTATTGCTTGAAATAAAACCACTGCCCCAATTGAATTGAACCGGGTCTACTCCATTGGTTATTTCAAGTGTAATGATGCCGTTGTTGTCGCCAAAACAAAGCGGGGCCTGCACCAGCGGATTCGCTGTCAGTACCCTTTCCTGCACATCAATGGAGAGGTTGGTCTCACAATTGTTGGAGTCGCGGATAATCAGGGTGTACACCCCCACGCCCAGGTTGTTCAGCGAACTGTTGGCGCCAAAGGGCCCGCCATTCCAACTGTACAAATAGGGCGGGGTGCCGCTGGTGATGTTGTTGATGGTCACAGTGCCGTTGGTGGTGCCGTTGCAATCCGGCGCTGCAATCAAGGTATCTACCTCCACGTCCGGGTATATCAGGAAGCTGTGGATATCGGTCACTCTGCAGCCCAGGTCTGTTTTCAGGGTCAGCACCACGGGGTGGTTGCCGGGGGTGTTGAATGCCACCGTGTGCGGGCCCTTGCCGGTGGCCGTTTGCGGCACGGCATCGGCGCCAAAGCTCCAGTTCCACTCGGTGATCTGGCCAAGGGCAAAAGTAGAGGCATCTACCACCTGCACCGCGGTGCCAAGGCATACCGCCTGGGGGATGGTTTCAAAATTGGCCTCAGGGCCCAGGAATTCGCCCGTTCCGCCAAACTCTACGGCAAAACCGTTGCCGGTCTGGGAGAAATTGTTGACCACCAAGGCGTAGGTTTCACCTTGAATCATGTCCAGGGGCGCCAGCCAGGCGTCGTCGCCGGCTTCCTGGCAGCCTGCATCTTCACTCACATCCGTGTCGCCCACGCGCAAGCCGGTGGGGCCGAGGCAAGGGCTGGGATATGGCGGTCCTTCGCCGGATGCCATGCAGCGCAGTATTTGTTTGTTGTTGCAATTGCCGATGCCATTGGGCAGGCGGTATATCACAAAGTCGATGTCGTCGGGAAGGTTTAGCGGGCTAAGGGAAAATGTCAGGGTGCCTGATTTGGAGCAGGTCCAGACAAACCAGGTGGAGTTGGATTCCTTGATGCCCGGCGAACCGTTGAAGAAGCATTGCGCGTCTTCCATTTCCAGGTTGTTGGTACCGGCGCCGGTCACTTTTTGCACCACAAAAGCGGATTTGTCGCATAAAATGGAAGCGTCGGGGCAGTCGGAAGTAGGTTCTACGGGCGGGTTGTAGTTGTTGATGCAGAGCTGGAAAGTACCGGTTTGCCCCCCGGCGCCCTGAATTCTGATGAGGTAGGTAGAGCCGACGAACAGGCCGCCCTGGTAGCCCTCGGCGATATTGGTGCCCACCCCCGACTGACATTCCAGCTGGTTGATGATGCCGCCGCAATTGCCGAAGTACAGCGCGATTTGCGGACTTTTGAGGGTGCCGCCCGGCGCTTGAGATGTGGCACCCCGCACGGTGATTGTCACGTCGGTAGCCTGCGCGGTGAAGGCAAACCACACGTCATTTTGCGTGGTTCCAAAACAGGAAGCCGGGCCGTAACTGGAAGGCGTGGCGCCCACATTGGTGAATGCCGCGATGGGGCTGCAGTAATTGAATACGTCGGTAATGAGAATGGGGTTGGTGCATTCGTTGTTCGACGGCTGCGCATAAGCGAGGGTGTTGATTCCCCAAATAGCAAGACAAGTAAGTAATATGTGTTTCTTCATGGTATGTATATGGTTTTTTAGAAAACGATCAGAGGGCAAAAATGGTTTTCCAGATATCCTGATTATGACGCTTCTTGTACGTCGATAGCTGCTCATTGGTTTGTAGAAAGACGGCAATTTGCATTAATTTAGACGTTTTTTTGCGTTATTTAAGACAACATTAACCCAAAATTTCTAAAAACTCGCTCATGATCATGGCCGTAGCCCCCCAAACCGCACGCCCTTCTACCAGGAAACAAGGTACGTCTTTCACCATAGCCCCGGTACCGACCACCAACTCCCGGTGTTCTTTGTTCGCTGCTTGTTGGAAATGGCTGATGGATGGGGTTAAAATACTTTCCACTTCCCCGGGCTGCGGCGAGAATTGAGGCTCGCCTTTCAACAGCCCCACAAATGGATGTACGATGAAGTTGCTCACGGGGATGTATAAATCCGTGAGCGCACCCAGTATTTCCATTTGACTTGGCGGTACGCCAATTTCTTCTTCAGCTTCCCGAAGGGCGGTATGCTCCAGGCTTTTGTCGCTTTTGTCGTGCTTGCCACCGGGAAAGCTCACTTGTCCGCTGTGCCGGTCGAGCGGGTTTTTGGTGCGTTGTATCAACACCGTGTGCCAATCCTGGTTGTTCTGCCACAACATCAGCGTGACGCAGGCAATGCGCGCATTGTCGGGGTGGTAGGGGTTCTGTAACAAGGCGGCGGCCCGCTGTGCAAACGCCATGCGCAACTGCGCATCGCGCCCGGGCAGGGGCTGCGTCAGCCGGTAACGGATTTCTTCAATGCTTATATCTATGTTTCCCATGGGAACTGTTAAGCAAATTTCTATACCGCACGTCGCCAGGTTTTGTGCATACCGTTGTTTGTAATCAATTCAAAATCAGTTGAATCAATCATTGTCAATCACAAAAATCAGGCGAATCATTGCCAATCAAAAAAATCAGGCGAATCATAGTACACATCACTTCAGCGGCCGTCTTTTCACGATCCCGCCTTTCACGTCCAAAACATTCGAAAGCACGATAAAGGCATTGGGGTCTATTTTTTCGATTTCTACCTTCAATTTTGCCAATTCGAGCCTGGTGACCACCGAAAACAAAATGTCCATGTTTTTTGATATCCGGTTCGTTTTCCCCACACCGCCCTTCCCAGCGTAAACGGTAACACCGCGCCGCATTTTGGATGCGATCATTGTTTTGATCTCTAGCTGGTGCGTGCTGATAATCGTCACGCCTATATACTCCTCAATGCCTTCAACGACAAAATCCACCATCTTTGAGGCCGCCACATAAGTCAGCATGGAATACATGGCCGCTTCGGGGGAAAGCACATACGCTGCGGTAAGGAAGATCATCAGGTTAAAAATCAAAATAACGTCCCCGATGCTCAGGCCCGTCTTTCGCCCGATATGTATGGCCAACACTTCCGTGCCGTCGATCACCGCGCCGCCCCTGATCGTAAGGCCAATGCCCAGGCCTAAAAAAACGCCGCCAAAAGAAGCTACCAGCAATTTGTCGGAAGTGACAACCGGGTACTCGATAAAGGCAACCGCTGCTGCCAAACCCAGGATCGCCAGGGTGCTTTTCAAGGCAAATGAAGGGCTGAACTGATTATACCCCAACACAATAAAAGGTGCGTTGAAAGCAACCAACAAAAAGGAGAGCGACAATCCACTCGTCGCATTCACCATCAGGGAAATGCCTGTAACACCGCCATCGATAAAATGGTTGGGCAGCAGGAAGCTTTTCAGGCCAAAACCAGCGGAAAGGATGCCGACAGAGACCAAAAAGATGCTCCTCACCAGGTATATTACCGTAGTCTTGAAATTCAAAAACTCCTTGGCAATGCGGTACGGCGAGACGAGCACGGACGCTGCCATGCCCAGTTTTCGGCGCACCGATTGGTTCAGATAATCATAAAGGAACTTGCGCATGGAGCGAAGTTAGGAATCTTATACCAATCCTTCGCGAATCAAATCGTGCAGGTGGACGATTCCGAGGTATTGTCCGTTGTCAAGTACCACCAATTGGGTGATGGAATGGGCGCGCAGCATGGCCAGGGCATCCACCGCCAGGGCATCGGGCGCAATGGTTTTGGGCGCAGGGGTCAATATGTCGGCAGCTTTGACATTGCTGAAATCCTGTTGTTTCTGCAGCATCCGGCGCAGGTCGCCATCGGTGATGATGCCCAGCAGATGGCCTTTTTCATCCAGCACGGCGGTGGCGCCGAGGCGTTTGGAAGAAATTTCAAGGATCACCTCCTGCAAGTTCG
Source organism: uncultured Saprospiraceae bacterium (assembly GCA_964453475.1). Lineage (GTDB taxonomy): Bacteria > Bacteroidota > Bacteroidia > Chitinophagales > Saprospiraceae > M3007. The sequence goes on from CAYVPM010000058.1 coordinate 4,289, forward strand.
CGCCGGCGGGCACCTGCGGGCGCTCGTGCAGCAGGTAGAGGTCGCGTACGCGCAGGTAGAGCTGTTTGCCCAGCGCGCCTCCCGGATGAAATTTCGCAAAATCCTCCGCAGAAAATCCCTTTAAGCTGAGAAGGGCCATTGCCAGGGCATCGCCCAGGGCCATTTGCGCAATGGTGCTGGTGGTCGGCGCCAGGTTGTTGGGGTCGGCTTCCTGGTCTACGGGTGTCCACAGCAGGTAATCGGCCATGCGCGCCAGGCTGCTTTTGCGGTTGGCGGTCATGGCGATCAGGGGATTGCCGAAGTTTTTGAGCAACGGGATCAGCACCTTGATTTCGGCGGTTTCGCCGCTTTTGGAAATGCAAAGCACGAAGTCGTCGGGTTGTATCATGCCCAGGTCGCCGTGGATAGCATCGGCGGCGTGCAGGAACAGGGCCGGTGTGCCGGTGGAATTGAGCGTGGCCACGATTTTTTGGGCCACAATGGCACTTTTGCCGATGCCCGTCAGCACCAGCCGGCCTTTGGATTGCGCCAATGCTTCCACACAAAGCTGGAAATCGGGGCTGTCGTCCAGGCTTTCGGCCAGCGTTTGCAGGGCATCCGCTTCCAGTTGGATGGTTTGCCGGGCGATGTCGATTATGCTTGAAACCTTTGGCACGGCCTTTCTTATTTCCCCAGGTTCTTGTCTTCTTCCCCGACGCGGTTGAGCAGGGCTTCCACCCGGTACATTTCATCCACGGTATCGTCGAGGAAATACTCGATATCGGGCATGCGCCGCATTTGCCTGCCGATTTTGCCCGCCAAAGCCTGCCGCAGCCGAACGTGGTTGTCTTCCAGTTGCAGGATCACTTCCTGTTTGTTCTCGGTGCCGTACACACTGATGTATATTTTGGCGATGAGGAGGTCGGGCGTCATTTTCACCTCCGTGACGGTCACGAGTTTGTCGCGGCCATAGATATTGCTGCCCTCTTCGGTGAGGATCATGCCGAAAAAGCGTCGTATGACTTCGCCTACTTGTTTTTGGCGTATGGATTCCATAGTTTTGAATTAGCTGATTATCCAATTAGCGAATGAGCTAATTGGGTATTGGGTTTAAACCATTATTTTCCTGAAAAAGTGCCACAAAGGTAGGTCAATCTGGAGCTTATTTTTCGACAACCTGCTTTTCAGGGGGATATGGGAAATTCGTTTGGGCTTTGAATGGGTTGGTAAAATATTTTCGTAACCTGGGTTACCGTAACCGCGGTTACGAAAAGTGCCTTGCCTTTGTACCAGGAGATTCAAAAACCAGATCGATTTGGTCGCTGTCAACCATTTGGAGAAAAAAGCCTTGTTGGCTGAAGTGAAGTGCCACGAAAAAAACTATTCCGAGCAGCTTTTAAAGAGCAAAGCACACAACCTGCTCAGAGAATTGGGCGGTTATTCGATTGAGTATCGCGGGTTTTCTTTAAGGGATTTGTAAAGGCATTATGCGCCATCAGGGAAACCTCTAGCGGGCAATTGCACCCCAAAAGCGGTCAATTCCGAAACTTATTTGCCCACAAAGCCGTTTTTAGGTCGAATTCCGAATAATTGTCGGTATTTTTTTTGCGCAGCTATTGGTTTTTTGCCGCACCAAGTATTACCTTTGCACCCGCTTTTGAAGAAAGGCGATAAGATTCCGTAGCTCAGTTGGTAGAGCACTTGACTTTTAATCAAGTGGTCATGGGTTCGAGCCCCATCGGGATCACATTATACTCAGGCAAGTCCTTGTAGATCAACAGATTTACAAGGACTTTTTTTATTGGCCTTAGCGCCTAAGACAAGGACAGAACGCCTGAAACGAACAGACTAAACCATTTTTTGTACTAAACTACCGCGCATCCGTTTGGTTAATGTGCAAAGGAAAAAACTTCCTGAAAGCCCCCATAACACAACCCATACCCTCAAATATTGTCTATTTCCGGTTAAAACAGCATTCTCTCCAACTTTTCATCTAAAAAACCGTTTATTTTGCCCTAGGAAATCGACTTTTAACCATGAATAACTGGCAACAAAGAATCAGCATCGACCCTGAAATTCGCTTTGGTAAGCCTTGTATCAAAGGTACAAGGATTGCCGTAGGCGATATTTTGGCCTGGCTATCTCAAGAAATGACGCATGAAGAGATTCTCGAAGATTTTCCTGAACTGGTAGTCGATGATATTTTGGCGGCTTTATCTTATGCATCAAAGCGGGAAGAAACGTCGAAAATTTTGTCGGCGGCATGAAGGTTTTGTTTGACAACAATGATTTCGTACAGATTGAAAATTTATTGACGCCTTCCTGCAAGACGAGCAAAACGGCTTGTTAGAAATATATTGAATTGGTTATGCACAAAGACAATTATTCCCTGCTCATCGAAAAGCTGGACGCTTTTATCCGCAAATTCTACATCAACCAGCTGCTGCGCGGTGCGCTGTACACCGTGGGCGCCGTGCTGGGGCTGTTCATCCTGCTCAATGTCGCGGAGTACTACCTCTACTTCGGCACTTCTACCCGTACGGTATTGCTGTGGAGCTTTATCGGCCTGAGCGGCGCGGCGATGTACCGCTGGGTAGCTCTTCCTTTAATGCACTATTTCCACTTGGGGAAAGTGATCAGCCACGAGCAGGCGGCCACCATTATCGGCCAGCATTTTACCAATGTGAAGGATAAGCTGCTGAACATCTTGCAGCTCAAGCAGCAGAGCAACAACGCCATTTACGCCGACCTTATCAACGCGAGCATCGACCAAAAAAGCGAAGAAATACGCCTGGTGGCCTTCCAGTCGGCCATCGACCTGGGTAAAAACCGCAAATACCTGCGCTACGCCCTGCCGCCCATCATGCTTCTGCTGTTCCTCATGCTGGGTGCGCCCAACATCATCCGCGAGGGTACCATGCGCTTGTGGAACAGCAGCACCAAGTTTGAAAAACCCGCCCCGTTCCGCTTCCTGCTCAACGCCGACACCCTGCGCGCCGTGCAGTTTTCCGATTATGTCCTGAAAGTGCAAGTGGAGGGCGCCGCCCTGCCCAACGAGGTGTTCATCAGCCTTGGCAACGTGCAGTACCGCCTGACAAAAGATGCCGCGAACGAGTTTTCCTACAAATTCGTGAACGTACAGAAAGACACCGAATTCAACCTGTTCGCTGGGGGCGTTGAAAGCCGCGACTACATGCTGAACGTGCTGCGCAAGCCCAACATCCTGTCGTTCAGCACCAAGCTCAATTTCCCGGCCTACATCGGCCGCGCCACCGAGCAGCTTTCCAATGTCGGCGACCTCGTTGTGCCGCAAGGCACCAACATCGGCTGGGTATTCGATGCCCAAAATACCGATAACCTGACCCTGAAATTCGGCAGCGACCCTGGCGCTGATGCCAAGCGCTCCGGCACCGAAATCTTCCAGTACAACCGACGCGCCCTTAAAGACGAGGTGTACAAAGTATTTTTGAGCAACAGCCTGCTCCGCGGCGCCGATTCGGTGGCTTATACCATCACCGTCGTGCCCGACCTGCACCCGCAGATTTCCGTTGAAGAATTTAAAGACAGCAGCAACATGCGCCTGTCGTTCTTCGCCGGTGATGCCTCCGACGATTACGGCCTGCAAAACCTGACCTTCAACTACCAGATCAAAAAAGCAAAGGGCGGCCAGTTGCCGATGACTACGGTGAAAATTGACAAACCCGCCGGCAAACAAGCCCAATACGATTACAGCTGGGACATCCGCGACCTTCAACTGGAACCCGGCGACGAGGTGCAATACTACTTCGAAGTGTTCGACAACGACGGCGTGAACGGCTCGAAAAGCGCCCGCACCGGCCTCATGCAGTACAAGCTGCCTAGCCTCAACGAAATGCGCGAGCAGCAGGCCGACAACAGCGAAGAAATCAAAAAAGACCTTGAAAAAGCCCTGAAAGAAAGCCTGAAAGTACAGGAAGACTTGAAGAAATTGCGCGAAAAGGTGCTTCAAAAGAAAGAACTCGACTGGCAGACCCGCAAGGAAATGGAAAGGCTGCTGGAACGCCAGAAAAGTTTGCAGCAACAAATGGAGCAAGCCAAACAAAACTTCGAGCAAAACAAACAGCAACAACAGGAATTCAACAAACAAAGCGAAGACCTGGAGAAAAAACAGGAGCAGTTCGAAAAGCTGATGGAAGATGCCATGTCGGAAGAAATGAAGCAGCTGATCGAAGACATCAAAAAAATGATGGAAGAGCAGAACAAAGACCAGTTGCTGGAGAAAATGGAGGACACCCAGCTGAAACAGGAACAAATGAACAAGGAACTGGAGCGGCTGAAAGAACTCTACAAACAACTCGAAGTAGAACAAATGCTCGACCAGCAAATAGAGCAATTGGAAGAGCTCGCAAAAGACCAGGAAGAGCTTGTAAAGCCCACGGAAGAAGCTGAAAAATCGAAAGAAGAGCTGGAAAAAGAGCAGAAAGGCCTCAATGAGCGCATGGAGGAACTGACCAAGAAAATGGATGAGCTGCTCAAGAAAAATGAGGAACTCAAGCGCCCGCAGGATATTGACGACAACAAAAAGGAAATGGAGGATGCCAAACAGGATATGAAAGACGCGAAAGAAGACATCCAGAACGAAAAGAACAAAAGCGCGGGCAAAAAGCAGAAATCGGCGGCCAACAAGATGAAGAACATGGCCAACAAGATGAAGCAGAAAAAAGAATCGGGCGCGATGAAGGAAATGGAGGAAGACCTCAAAACCATCCGCCAACTGTTGGAAAACCTCGTCA
>CAYVPM010000059.1:0-9034 GCA_964453475.1 uncultured Saprospiraceae bacterium
AGACCCAAAGATATGAACATAATAAATAGCCAGTTTTTCTTAAACAAAATACCAAAATGAAAAACAGACGCTGTGCAAACCGTCCACCGTCCACCGTCCACCATCCACCGTCCACCGTCTACCGTCTACCGTCCACCGTCCACCGTCCACCGTAAAAAATAAAACATGACAGTCAAAGAAATATACCACACCATGGAATACGGCCCTGCTCCGGAGAGCGCCAGCCAGGCGAACGCATATTTGGAGGCGCATGGCCGCAAGTTTGATTTGTTCATCAATGGTGATTGGCAGGCGCCTTCTGGCGGCGCCTACTTTAACAGCAGCAACCCCGCCAACAAGCAGCCTTTGGCCAAAATTGCGGAGGCCAATGCGGCAGATGTGGATGTGGCGGTGCAGGCAGCAAAGCAGGCATTGCCGGGATGGGTAGCCATTGGCGGTCATCAACGCGCCCGGTATCTGTATGCGCTTGCCCGGCAAATTCAAAAACATTCGCGCTTGTTTGCGGTGCTGGAGGCTATGGACAATGGCAAACCGATACGAGAGACCCGAGACATCGATATTCCACTGGTAGCCCGACATTTTTACCACCATGCCGGTTGGGCACAACTGATGGAGACGGAGATGAAGGACTTTCGGGAAATCGGCGTCATCGGCCAGATCATTCCCTGGAATTTCCCGCTGCTGATGCTCTCCTGGAAAATCGCCCCGGCACTGGCGATGGGGAATACCCTGGTGTTGAAACCGGCAGAGTACACCCCATTGACGGCCCTGCTTTTTGCTGAAATCTGCCAGAATGTGGGTTTGCCCAAAGGCGTGGTGAACATCATCACCGGCCCCGGAAGTACGGGCGCAGCCCTGGTGAACCACCCGGAGGTGCAAAAAATAGCGTTTACGGGCTCTACAGAAGTGGGTAAGTTGATCCGAAGGGCTATTGCGGGCAGCGGCAAAAAAGTATCGCTGGAACTGGGCGGCAAATCTCCCTTCATCGTTTTTGAAGATGCCGATCTCGACAGTGTGGTGGAGGGCGTGGTGGATGCGATCTGGTTCAACCAGGGGCAGGTATGCTGCGCCGGTTCGCGCTTGCTGGTGGAAGAAAGCGTGGCCGAAAAACTATACGCCAAACTGAGGGCTCGCATGGAGCAATTGAAGGTCGGCAACCCGCTCGACAAGTGCATCGACATCGGAGCCATTGTAGACAAAGTGCAGGTAAAGACCATCGACGAGTTGGTGAAAAAAGGAATCATGGAGGGCAACGATGTTTGGCAGCCTTCCTGGCCTTGCCCTTCGGAGGGCTATTTTTTCCCGCCTACCTTGTTTACCAATGTTTCTCCTTCGGCCAGCATTGCGCAAGAGGAGATTTTTGGACCTGTGTTGGTGGCCATGAGCTTCCGCGCGCACAAAGAAGCGGTGGCGCTGGCCAATAATACCCGCTACGGCCTCGCTTGCAGCATTTGGACCGAAGACATCAACCTGGCGCTGGCCATTGCCCCGCAAATCAAGGCAGGCACGGTGTGGATCAACTGCACCAATGTGTTCGATGCCGCCGCCGGATTCGGCGGTTACCGGGAATCGGGCTTTGGCCGGGAAGGCGGCAAGGAAGGTTTGTACGAATACTCGAAGCTCAAAGTAGAGGATGCTTTTACGGATAAACCTGTTTTGCCCAAAACCAAAGCGCCAAAAGCCTCCGTCAGCAGCGCCAACGGCATCCACGACATCGACCGCACGGCAAAAATGTACGTGGGCGGCAAACAGGCTCGGCCCGACGGCGGCTACAGCCTGCGCATCAAGGACAGCGCCGGAAATTATATCGGCGAGGTTTCGGAAGGGAACAGAAAAGACATCCGGAATGCCGTGGAAGCTGCACATGGCAACACAAGCTGGCCGGGCATGACCGGTCACGCCCGCGCGCAGGTACTGTACTACATCGCGGAAAACCTGGCCATCCGGCGCGAAGAATTTGCCAACAGGCTGGTGCAAATGACCAACCAAAGCCAGCAAAGTGCCCAGGAAGAAGTGGAATTGGCCATCGAGCGCATCTATTACTACGCCGCTTTTGCCGACAAATACGACGGCATGGCGCACAGCACGATACAGCGAAACGTAACCCTGGCCATGCCGGAACCCATCGGTGTGATGGCCATCGTTTGTCCGGATGAATCGCCCTTGCTGGGCTTTATCTCCACAGTCATCCCTGCCATCGCGATGGGCAACAATGTGGTGGTGATTCCTTCCGAAACGGCGCCTTTTTCCGCCACCGATTTTTACCAGATTCTGGATACTTCCGACCTGCCCGGCGGTACCGTCAACATCATCACCGGTGCAAAAGACGAGCTGTCAACAGAACTGGCCAAACACGACAACGTGGACGGCATCTGGTATTTTGGCCCAAAGGAAGGCTGCAAAAAAGTAGAGCTGCTGGCTGCCGACAATATGAAACGCAGTTGGCTGAGCTTTGGCAAGCACCGCAACTGGCTCGACCGGACTCATGGCGAAGGTGAGGCCTTCCTGCGGCAGGCGACACAGATCAAGAATATTTGGATACCTTACGGCATCTAGTAAGTACTGAAACCCTGACACTTTTTTATACCGCACGCCGACAGACGTTGTACATATCGATGTTTGTAATCATTTCAAAATCACCTGAATCCATCATTGATAATCACAAAAATCAGGCGAATCACAGTATTTTATGGCAAGTTTACATTTAGGCGCGGCAGTAGGCGATATAGCTGAAACCGTATTGTTGCCCGGCGATCCGCTCCGGGCCAGGCATGTGGCAGAAACCCTGCTGGAAGGTGCTGTTTGCTACAGCGAAGTCAGGGGCATGCTGGGGTTCACGGGCATGTACAAGGGGAAACGCGTGTCAATTCAGGGCTCCGGCATGGGCATGGGCAGCGCGGCAATTTACATCAACGAGCTGATCAGTACCTACAAGGTGAAGAACATCATCCGGGTGGGCACTTGCGGGGCGTTGCAGAAGGATACCCAATTGGGCGAAGTCATCATCGCCATGAGCGCTTCGGGCGACAGTGATGCCAACGCCTTGTACTTCAAGGGCATGCATTACGCCGCGACCGCCGATTTTGATTTGGTGCACAAAGCGTATTTGGTCGCCCAAAAGCTGAACATCAAAACCTTGCAAGGCTCGGTTTTTAGCACCAATACTTTTTACGACGATACGCCTAAGCGCTGGGATATCTGGGAAAAACACGGAATACTGGGGGTTGACATGGAGTCGCAGATCCTGTTTACACTGGCCAAGCGGCTTGGCGCCAGGGCGCTGTCGCTGCTCACGGTCAGCGACAACATACTGACAGGAGAAAGTTCCAGCCAGCTCGACCGGGAGCAGTCGTTCAACGACATGATGAAAATAGCCTTGGAAATAGCCTAGCAATGAACAAAAAGACAATCACTGTACAGTATTCCGAATACCCAAGGCTGGATGAGCTGGAAGCATCCGATGTGGCGTTGATTGAAAAGGCTATTGAAATTGCCGGCAAATCCTACGCGCCCTATTCCAATTTCCCGGTAGGGGCGGCGGTGCTGCTCGACAACGGCCAGGTGTTTGCGGGCAATAACCAGGAAAACATCGCCTTCCCATCCGGCACCTGTGCGGAGCGCAGCGTGTTGAATTATGTGCACGGCAATTATCCTGACAATAAAATAGTGGTCATAGCCATTACGGCCTTGAAATCGAAATCTTCTACCCCGGCGACCCCTTGTGGTTTTTGCCGGCAGGTAATTGTGGAAATGGAGCAACATCAGGGCGCGCCCATCAAGGTGCTTTTGCACAAAATGGATGGGGTTACTTATATGTTCGAGACGGCGGTATCCCTGTTGCCGCTGGCGTTTGAGGATGCTTATTTGAAGCCCTGAAGCCCAATAGGCCGTAAACGGGGGTTCGTTTTTATGTAAATCGTAAAGTTAAATTTATGTAAATCGTAAAATGGATTCTATGTAAATCATAAAATAAAACTTATGCAAATTGGAAAGTGAAATCTATGCAAATCATAAAATTGCCGTAGTTTTGCTTTTAAATTTGCAAAGATGATCCATAGAACGCTTGCTACGCACATCAAAAAAATGGCGGGCTTGTACCCCATTGTTGCTGTTACCGGGCCAAGGCAGTCGGGCAAAACAACCTTGCTCATGAACATGTTCCCGGACTATCGGTATGTCTCTCTTGAAAACCCTGACAATTTGTCCTTTGCCATAAACGACCCAAATGGCTTCCTGGACCTGTACAACGAGCAAGTGATCTTTGACGAAGTGCAACGAGCGCCGCAATTGTTTTCTTACCTGCAAACATTGGTGGATAAATCCAGAAAAATGGGGCAGTTCATGCTATCTGGATCCCAAAATTTTAACCTGCTGAACAGCGTTTCCCAAAGCTTTGCAGGCAGGGTGGCTTTGTTCAAATTATTACCATTTGACTTTGCAGAACTTCAGGCCGAGTCGCTGCTGCCCACAGATTTTTCCGAAATTTTGATTCGGGGAAATTATCCGGCATTGTACGATAGGCCACTGCCAACTACTGATTTTTATGCGAATTATCTGGAAACTTATGTAGAAAGGGATGTTTCTACTTTGTTGAATATTAAAGACTTGTCATTGTTTCGCACTTTTGTTCGACTCTGCGCCGCCCGTTCTGGGCAGGTGTTAAACTTCTCGAAACTGGCACGCGATGCAGCCATTTCGGTGCCTACCGTGCGCTCTTGGCTCTCTATTTTGGAAAGTAGTTATTTGGTATATCAACTGCCCCCATACTTTCGGAATTTCAACAAGCGGCTTGTCAAAAGCCCAAAGCTTTACTTTTACGATACCGGGTTGCTTTGCTATTTGCTAGGCATAAAAACTGCCGAGCAATTGCTACTGAGCGAACAGAAAGGCGCCATTTTCGAGAATTTTATCATAAACGAATACATGCGCCAGAATCTCCACCAGAACCTCCACCGTGAGTTTTACCACTGGCGCGATTCCAACGGGCTGGAAATTGACCTGTTGGTCGGCGGAGACTCGCCCGGCTTTGATTTGGTAGAGATAAAAGCTTCAAAAACCATCATCCAGAAAATGTTCAACAACCTGGATGAGGTCGAAAACCTGGCTTCTGGGCTCAGCAATAGGAAAGTATTGGTGTACGGTGGCACATTGTCTCAAAAACGCAGTGACTATCAAGTTTGGGCATGGCAGGATGTTGCCCTGCAATTTTAAATTGACAATGCCGCCACTTCTTCAGCAGTCAGGCCATACAAGGGCGGCGTATCCACCCCCAGCATATTGAGGTACAGGTAAATTTGCCCCCGGTGGTGAATTTCATGTTCCACCAGCGCCCGCAGCCATTTCCAGCAAGTGATGGGCGCGCCGGCCGGGGTCAGGATTTTTGCCTGTAGATCGGCAGGGCTCAGCTTGCTGAATACTTCCAGCGATTGACGGTGCATTTCATCAAAATAGGCCAGGGTAGAGGGCCAGCCTGCTGCCAGCTCGACGCCGCAGCCCCGGTACTGCGAGGGCCGCCCAGCTGCGTTTTCGGCGTACAGCCAGCGCTCGATGCCGGCGATATGGCGCAGCAGGTCGCCAAGGCTGAACTTTCCAGGTTTGTAGGTCCATTCCAGTTGCGGCTCCGGGATGCAAAGCGCTACCCGACGCGTGCGCTCCCGGATGCGGGTGTAGTAGTCGAGAAACGGCTCTATGTGCTTGATCTCCATATACTTGAGTGCTTAAAATTTTAAGGCTGTCTGTATTTGTTATGCAATAATACGATTGTTGCCGGATGTTTAATCGACAGGCTTTTGATTGATGGCGGATGGAGGTATAAAATAAGCCCTAAGAATATTTTGTCGGGCATAAAAAATTACACATTGTTTTTATATTTGCCATTGTAACTAAGTATCAAGTCCATAACTCAAACGAATATCGACTTGGTACTTACGCTCCCAAAGCCGCAACAATCTTCTCAATAAATTCAATAACCAAATGAAAGACAATCCACAAATCAAGCAGGTATTTGTCCATCCGGCCATCGGTTTCGCCCGCGTTGGCGACAGCCCCGACGCCTATTTTCTCGCGCCTGAAATTCCCGGTCAACCCAAGACAGACAAAAGCGATTTTCGCGACGCAAAAGGCCGCATAAAACGGCAAGCAGTGCGCTTCCGACTCTACGGGGCCGATGACAAAGGAAACATCATCAAGGAATTGACCCTGGAAGACGGCGACATCCAGTGGGACGTGCACGTTGCCAACAAAAAATCGCAGTGGTACGATTTTGACCTGGCTTTCGACATTCCCGCCGCACAAGGCAAAATACAAGGCTACCAAAAGGTGGAGAGCACGCTCCGCAACAGCCCGATTACCGGCCGTGACAGGCAGCGCCTCATCATCGATCCGGGCAACATTTCCATCGGCGGCCGCAACACCAACGCCCATGGGGCCGACAAAAAGTATGCTTTCGACAAGGGTACTTTCTATAGCCTTTGCGCAAAAAACCAAAAAGGCGACACACCCGTTTACCTCGGCGAACTGCGCACCGACGCGGATGGGCGGCTGATTTTCCTCGGCGGCCGCGGACATTCTGCCTCTTACGCAAAGCTGCCGGCCATAACCTTCGCCAACAACGAAACCTGGCACGACGACACCTCCGATGGGCCGGTCAATGCGCAAATAAAAATGAAAGACGGCAGAACCTTGAAAGCCATAGGCGCCTGGGTAATCACGTCGCCGCCGGATTTCGCGCCCGGAGTACGCGCCTTTGTCACCGGGCACGATTTGCTGGTACAAACAGCCATCGACATGGGGCAGAAAAAGGAACCGGACAAGCCCTCGTTTTACCAAGACATTTACCCCATCCTGGAAAAGATGCCCCAAAATCAATGGGTCAACACCACCATCTTCATCGAGCACGGTTGGGGCAGCCCCTCCGATTGGTCCGACCCGAAACTGATCGCCCGATTGGCCAACCCCCGCCCCGAGGCAATGCCCCTGCGACAGTCTGTATTCCAGCAGTTCCGACACCCCGATTACGCAGTGATGCAGGCCGAATTCCTGCCCCCTGTTTACGGCGAAGGCGGGGAGGGCTTTGCGAATACCGACACCGATCCGCGCAATTTTATGGCCCTGCTGCCATTTCAGTACAATATTTTACAAAAATGGGCGGAAGGCAAGTTCCTCTCCGATAGCCCCGCGAAGCCAGTTCCCTGGGACAAAATGACCGCCCGGGAGCAGGCAGACAACCTCGACATCGCGTCCCTGGAAGACACCATCGGCGGCCCATTCCACCCAGGATGCGAATTCACCTGGCCCATGCGGGTGACCATGATGTACCAGTCGGCTTTCCGAATCAAATACCGCCCCGATGCCCCCATCAATTTCGGCCCGACACTCGATTCTCAAAAGGCGCTGAAGCCCAAGGGCCCGCTCGACGGCAATTCGCCCGGCGACATCACCCGCTGGATGGCAGTACCCTGGCAAGCCGATACCTCCAGCTGCCTCAGCGGCTACATCCCGATGATGGGCCAGTACATACCCACTTTCTGGCCCGTGCGCGTACCCAACGACGTGCTCACAGAGCAGAGCTACAATGTACTGATGGATGCCGATGCGGACTTGCAGGAAAAGATGGCGGCATTCAGCCACCGGGAGAAATGGCTGCGCGGACTGATTTACAGTGAAACAGATCCCGGAAAAATGGTCGCCCACCGCTACGTTGGCGTGAACGTATTTATCAAGGAATGGAGCAAAGTAGGCATTGCGGTACAGCGCAAAGGGCCCAAAGGAGTAAAGGAACTGCCGGACAAAATTTGGGTAGAAACAGGCCGCACCTTGCCGCCGCCGCCGCGCCCCAGAAAGGCCGGCGCCCCCATATCCCTTGCGCAAATGGAAGAATACGAAGCAAATGCGGCGAGCTATTACTGGATGGAAGAGCGGTCGAAACGCCGCCGCAGGCATTGAGAATCCAGTCAAATGCTTTTTTCCGCGCCCGTGGATAAAACAAGCCATACCGACAGCATCATCTTCGGCGCCGGCCCGGCGGGTCTTGCCGCAGCAATTGCCTTGCGCCAGCATGGGCGCTCGGTGATGGTTTTGTCCTGGGCCCAAAAATTCCACGGCAGCGGGGAAAGCCTTGCCGCCACAGCCCGGGAAAGCTTAATGCAATTGGGTTTGTGGGACAGCTTCCTTCAGGATGCACATCCACCCTGTTACGCCAACAGCTCTGCCTGGGGCGGGGAAGCGCTGCAGCACTATAATTTTATCCAATCCGCCAATGGGTATGGCTGGCATATTGACCGCAGCTTGTTCGACCGCCGCATGCTGGAAAAAGCGGTGGCCATGGGCGTGCCGGTAATCGAAAGCAAGCGGCAAACCGTCCGGCAAGCGGCTGATGGTACCTGGCAAATTGAATCCGACGCCCTCCCCGGACCCCTTCAGGCCAGGCTGGCCATAGATGCCACAGGGCGCAACAGTTGGCTTGCCCGGCAATTGGGTGTAGCGCGGCTGAAAAACGACGACCAGATCGCCCTGGTGGCGTTTTTAAGCACTTCAGGCCCTGGGTTGGAAGATCACAGCAGCCTTGTCGAATCCGTTCCGGGCGGCTGGTGGTACTCTGCCCTGCAACCCGATGGTGGCCTCGCCTGCATCTTTTTTACCGATCCGGACTTGCACGACAACCGGGACCTCTGTGCGCCAGCACATTGGAACAGAATGGTGCAGGAAAGCAGGCATACCTGGGCGCGCATCGCCGCCCATGGCTACGAACTCAGCGACAAACCATTTTTTCGCGCAGCCAACAGCAGTATCCTGGCCACGCCGGCAGGCCACAATTGGCTGGCGGTGGGCGACGCGGCCATGAGCTACGACCCATTGTCGTCGCATGGCCTGAGCCTGGCCCTGGCCTCCGCCTGGGATGCGGCACAGGCGATACACGGGCATCTGGATGGCCGCCCCTATTTGCTGGAGCATTACGGCATGTTGCTTCGCAAAGCATTTCTGGCTTATGCCGGGGAGCGGTTCGGCCATTATGGGCTGGAGCGTCGTTGGGAAG
>CAYVPM010000060.1:0-8979 GCA_964453475.1 uncultured Saprospiraceae bacterium
CAAAAGCAAAAACCCACAATGTGCTTATTCCGCACTCCGCACTCCCAATTCCGCACTCCAGTGATGGCATCATTCTCCGGCAGGCCTGGTCAAGAGTGCCGAAGCGCACGGCCAAAAGCAAAAACCCACAATGTGCTTATTCCGCACTCCGCACTCCCAATTCCGCATTCGTTACTGTCCTATTAACAGTTGTGTTCCTTTTCCACCGCCCATCACCACTACTTTTGAATTGGGGGAAAGCGCCAGTTCTTTTTGAGCTTTGATCTGTTCGTATTGCAGGAGCTTGTCGGTCAGGGTAGAGGTAAGTATGCGCTGGTAGTCTGAAATACCCTGTGCTTCCACGCGCTTGCGGTCAGCTTCTTGTTTTTCTTTTTCCAGTACAAATTTCATCTTTTGCGATTCCTGTTCTGCATTGATCTTTGATTCAATGGTGGTACGGACCGATTGCGGCAGGGTGATGTTGCGGATCAGGATATTCTCCAACACCATGCCCCGGGCTGTAAATTCAGTCTCGATGCTTTTAAAGATTTTTTGTTGGAACTCGTCGCGCTTGGAGGAATACATGCCCACAGCATCGTAATAAACAGCATTGTCGCGGATTTTGGTGCGCGACACCGGGCGCACAATCTTGTCAGTTAGGTCGCGGCCTAGGGTACGCAGAATATCAGGAGCTTTTTCCGGTAAAATCCGGTACAGCACAGAAAGATCGATCACGACTTCCAGGCCATCTGCGGTGAGCACCCGTATGGCGTCATCGCCCTCCAGAGCGCCTTCGTTTCTTACCGCCGACATGGTGTAATTCTGGGTGCGCACATCGAAGCGGTTTACTTCTACCAGCGGGTTTACGATGTTTAGGCCTTCGGTCAACAGCCCTGATTGCACTTTACCAAAAAGCGTTTGCACACCTACTTCTCCGGGCTGAATTTGGACAAAACAACCTGTTGCCAGGCCAACTAAAATAAGTCCGGCGCCTATTATCCGTCCCGTTTTACCAAATGAGCCAAATTGGGGGTTAACTTTTGCGATGGAAGCGCTGATCAGCAGGATGACCGCTCCAAGAAAAATAAAAAACATGGTTCTGTTGATTTTGATTGATCGTTCTCCAGGCAGAAAACCTGCATGAAGGCATAAAATTAGGAAAAAGTTGCTGCTTTTTCACCGAAAGCACATCCAAATATGGGGCAGCAACCCGATCAAGTTGTCGAATTATTCGAAGAGACGGGATGAAAACTCGTCGAAAACGGCGTTCAAGCCAAATTTCGGTTGCTGTCCAATTTCAACAAAACTGCGATCAGCAGGGTAAAACCAATCAGCGAAGAACCGCCATAACTGAAAAATGGTAGGGGAATACCAATGGTGGGTAGGAGACCCATGGTCATGCCCACGTTTACGATAAAGTGGACAAAAATGATACCCGTCACGCCATAAGCGTAAATGCGGGAGAAATTAGAGCGTTGTCGTTCGGCAATAATGGTCAATCGTATCAAAAGCCATAAAAACAAAGCGATCAGCGAGGCTACGCCGATAAAGCCGTGCTCCTCGCCTACCGTGCAAAAGATATAGTCGGTGCTTTGTTTTGGCACGTATTTCAGCTTGGTCATATTGCCTTCCAAAGGCCCTTTCCCAAAAAAGCCGCCGGCGCCGATGGCCATTTTAGAGTGTATCAGGTTATAGCCCGACCCACGCGCATTCGCCTCGGCTTCTCCAGCGCGCAACCATATCTTGATACGTGTTTGTTGGTGCGGCGCCAGGATGGAATAACAAGCGAAGTTTGCAGCAAATACCACCGTGCAAGCAAGCCCCAGCATAATGACCCAGCCTTGCATTTGCCGTTGGATGATGCTGTTCTTTTTTAAATAATTGGGCAGAAACGCCGCTGTAAATAATAGTAGATGCGGCGCCAGTACGTAAACATCGGTGTTTCCCACCAGCTCCGGTTTAATCTGGTTGGCCTCTAAAAACCATGCTACAATTTCCGGCCAAAAATAGGTAAGCGGTAAAAGCAGGCCGAACACGGCCCACCACAACCTTTTCTCTCCCTTAAACTTGCTGATGAGCTGGTAATTGACAAAAGCGATCAGACAAGCAACAACATAGGCGGGCTGATCAAACATCAGGCCTAAAATCACCAAAGCTGCGGTCCCGAAACCCAATGTATACCAGGAGCCCGCCAGGCCTTCGCGATACAATACCAACATAAAAGAGAAAAAAACCAGGGCAGACCCCGTATCGCTTTGCAGCATGATCAATACCACAGGAAGCAAAAATATCAATGCCGCAATGATGCGGGAGCGCCATTCCCGCAAATCGATGCCCGTAGAGCTCAAATACCCGGCCATCGCCAGGCAAGTGCCAAATTTGGCAAGTTCAGAGGGTTGAAAAGAAAACCCGCCAAATTGGTACCAGGCTTGTGCGCCATTCACCTCTCGACCAAAAATCAAAGTGCCCGGCAACAGCAACAAAGTAAAAATATAAATGGGAAGGGCAAACGTTCGCCAAATCGTCCAGTCGGTGAGCAAAATCACAAAAATGAACGCAAAGCAAAACACGATGAAAACCAGCTGCTTGCCGGCCAAAGTGCTCAAATCGAAGAAAGAATACGGTGTGTCGGGATTGTACGTCACGGAATAGATCATAAACCATCCCAAAGATGTCAATGCCATATAGATGCCGAGTAAGCGGCGGTCTATTTCTTGAAGTTTGAGTGATGATTGTTGCGTGGACACAGCAGGGAGGCGTTATGATATATTTGTGACGAGGGCTACTGTTCCAGGAAGTCGCGGGGGTGGATGGCAGCGTCTTTGATGGGGTAAGCGCCTGGCCAGCCCCGGAGTTCGGCGATAAAGGCAAGGGATTCCTCTTTGCTCCGGAAAGCGCCTACGCGCAGTTTGTAGTACGGGGGTTCGTGTACCCATTCAGCCGAAATTTCAGAATATTCAAGCCTGAACCTGCTCCTGCCCGATTCTACCTGTGTACGATCCGTGGAAGCGATAACCTGTACCCGCCACCCATCAACATGGGCTATAGACCTGTTTTTATTGGTCCAGGATTTATACAGTGCCGATATTTTGGGGTCTTCATTTACCTGAACCTCCTGTGCCGAAAGCCGACACAGCAAGCAGAAAAAAGCGAGAAAGAGGAAAGGTTTTTTCATTATATAGTCAACGCAGCGTAGTCTTGAATGCGGAAATGCTAAAATCATTTAGAAATCAAGCTTTCATTTCACTCAAATCATCCAAAATCACATTAATCACAGTATAAAGGCAAAGATAGGGAATTCGCTGTTGGTTAATCATTCATCCAAAGATCTGATGCAATAACCGGCGCAGTTACCCCGTCATTGATCACATACTCCTGCTGTTCGATGCCTTCCTGGTGGATGGCCTCCAGGAACATGTCGATAAACTGGTGACTGAGTTCGTTTTTCTCGGCCCTGCGGCGGCAGGCTTCGGCAAGCGCCCTCCAGCGTTCTGGTTGGAATATGGCGATGTTTTTGTCTTTTTTCGCGTAGCCGATGTCGCGCACCAGGCGCATGCGCTGGGCAATCAGGTGGATGATTTCCTCGTCGAGCTCATCAATTTGCTGGCGGAAATTTTCAATGGTCGATTGATAGCCAGGATCGTCGGAACTGATGCTGCGGCGTACCAGTGAACCAATCATTTCTCCAAATTGAACCGGCGTGATTTGCTGGGCGGCATCGCTCCAGGCATTGTCAGGCGTAGGGTGCACTTCCACCATCAGGCCGTCGAAATTCAGCTCATAAGCTTTTTGCGCCGTTTCTGCCAAAATATCGCGGCGGCCACAGATATGGGAAACATCACAAATCACTTCCAGGTCAGGAAACTCCTGCATCAGGTCGATGGCCATTTGCCAGCGCGGCACATTGCGGTACTTGGAATCGCCGTAGGTAGAAAAGCCCCGGTGTATCGCCGCAATGCGCCGAACGCCCGCTTTGTGCAAGCGCTCAATGGCGCCCACCCAGAGTTTGTAGTCCGGATTGACCGGGTTTTTGATGATAACCGGAATATCGGTTCCCGCCATGGCATCGGCAATTTCCTGCACGGAGAACGGGTTTACCGTAGTGCGGGCGCCGATCCAGAACACGTCTATGCCGTATTTCAGGCACTCATACACGTGCTGGGCTGTAGCCACCTCTGTGGTGACTTTCATGCCCGTTTCCTGCTTTACCCGCTTTAGCCAGGGAAGCCCTTTTGAACCGATGCCTTCAAAGGCGCCGGGACGCGTGCGTGGCTTCCATATACCGGCACGGTATAGGTCGATGTTTTGGTTTTTTAATCCGTTTGCCGTTTCAAGCACTTGTTCTTCTGTTTCTGCAGAACAAGGGCCCGCAATAAGGATGGGGCGTTTTTGGGCGTTAAATATGGATTGAAATTCCATGCTGAATAGTGGTTTGGAGGGTAACAAAAATATGCTTCGATGGTTTTCGGAACAAAGGTGTGTATTCTTTATGCAACTCTTTTTGCGATCGTGCTACTTTTGCAGGATTAATCAAACAAACAATGGCAGCAAAAAGTAAATCAAAGTTCAAATCCGCCAAGCCTGTACCTGCTGAAAAAAAGGCAGCAAAGGCCCCCGTAGCACTCACCAACACCTTTATTCCGGGTTTTTGGAGCCAACACTGGATACCGGCAGCGTGCCTTATGGCCATGTCTGTTGCCCTCTATATCATCGGGGTGAAATACGGATATGTGCTTGACGACGAAATGACTTTCTGGAAAAATGACTATGTGAAGGAAGGTTTTGGGGGCTTGCGCAAAATTTTTGCGTCCGATAGCTTCATGGGTTATTTCAAAGAGCAGAAGTTTTTGCTGGAAGGCGGCCGCTACCGCCCCTTGTCCCTGGCTACCTTCGCCATTGAAGTGGGCCTGTTTGGAGAGGGCCATACTACGATCAGCCATGCCATCAACATCATCCTCTACGGCCTTACCGGCGTTTTGCTGTACCGCATATTGTTGGGTTTGTTCCCTGTACACGAAGGCGGACGCTGGTATTTCAGCCTTCCTTTTATCGCAGCAGCGGTATTTGTCCTGCATCCCCTGCACGTTGAATGTGTGACCAATATCAAGGGCCGGGATGAAATCTTGGCATTGATGGGTGGCCTTGGGGCACTTTGGGCCACTTTAAAATATTTTGATACCAACAAGGGCTGGTGGTTGCTCGGTTCTGCAATCTTCCTGTTCCTGGGAATGCTTTCAAAAGAAAATACCATCACCTTCCTGGTCGTGATACCGCTTACGGTGGCCTTGTTCACAAAAGTCTCCACCTCCAGGGCCATTGTTGCGGCGCTGCCCTTGCTGGCCACTGTCTTGCTCTTTATCTATATCCGCTATCAAGCCCTGGGCTATATGCTCAACCATGGCCAGACGAATACGGACCTGATGAACGACCCCTTCCTTGAAATGACCGGGGCCGAGAAATACGCCACTATTTTTCTGACACTGGGCTGGTACGTGAAATTGCTTTTTGTCCCCTATCCGCTTACCATCGACTACTACCCTTACCACGTGCCAAAAGTGAGCTGGAGCGACTGGAGGGCCTTGGTTTCCCTGGCAGGATACCTGATTATGGGAATTTGGGCGCTGCGCAACCTCCGTAAGCACAGCATTCCGGCATACTGCATTTTGTTCTACCTGATCACGTTGAGCATCGTGAGCAACTTGTTTGTCTCTGTCGGCACCTTTATGAACGAGCGCTTTGCCTACATGCCTTCGGTTGCTTTCTGTTTGTTGGTCGGATGGTTTTTTGCCCGAAAATTGCCCGAATGGCTAAAAGAAAAGCCCGATGCCAATTATCCGTTGGGCATGATTGCCTTTGCAGCCATCGCTGCTACATATGCGGTCATCGTGGTGAACCGCATTCCCGATTGGAAAGACAAACTGACCATCAATGCCGCAGCCGTAAAAGTTTCGCCGGGAAGCGCGCGTTCCCACACGTTCTACGTGACGGGGATTTATGACCATAAATACAGGGAAACCAAGGATAAAGAAGCGAAAAAACCCCTGATTGCCGAAATGGATTACCACATCAAAGAGGCGTTAAAGATCAACCCCAACTACGCTGCAGCATTGATTATGAAAAGTGCTGTGGCTACAGCCCAATTTGAACAAGACCACCAATTGGACAAGCTGTTCCATGAGTTTGAATACATTATAGAAAAAATCCCCTATAACACCAACTTCAGGAGCTTCCTCGACCAATACATGGTTTACCTGGACGGCTCCAACTCCGACAAATACATCTCATTCTGTCATAGGATCGGCTACGAGTTCTTTTTTAAAAAGAAGAAGGACTACAAAACAGCCTTGCACTTCCTGCAGTACGGCCTGGATCGCCAAACCGAGGATTATCGCATCCTGGATGGCATGGCTGAGGTTTACACTGCTATAGGCGATACTGCCAAGGCAAATCAAATGAAACAACGCCGCGCGGCTCAAAATTAATGGGTAAAAGCAGAAAAACGGACCAGCTTTTCAGGCTCCTGTTGGTATTCCTGGCCTTCGTTGGCGTTGCTGCCTGCAGCAGCGAAGCGCCCATGGATGCCAAAACCAGGGATACCATCGACTCTACCGCTACCTCCCAGATTAGCCTGGCGCGAAAAGAATTGGACAGCCTCTGCAGCGCAGCAGAAAAAACCAAATTGCCGCAACTGGTGGATTCAATCAAAAAGGTGCGCCAACGGGAGATAGAGCAGCAGCTGAAGAATATTCTGAAATGAGGTTTCGGGTTTCAAGGTTTCAGGTTGGCTTCGCGCTTGGCATGATCGGTAACCTGGCCAAGCGCGAAGCCAACCTGAAACCTGAAACCTTGAAACCAGAAACCAGAAACCAGAAACCTATTTTAACACCCCCCTCGCCACCTTCTGCCCATCCATAGCAGCAGAAATTATACCCCCCGCATAACCCGCCCCCTCTCCACAAGGATACAAACCTTCCACTTCCGGGTGCATCAAGGTTTCCGGATCGCGTGGGATGCGCACGGGCGCGCTGGTACGGCTCTCGGTGGCCACGACAATGGCTTCTTCCGTGTAATAGCCCCGCATTTGTTTGCCAAAATCCATCAACCCTTCGCGCAGCCGCTGGTAGATAAATTCGGGGAGCAAATCAAACAGCGGCGCTGCCTGAAGGCCTGGGATGTAGGAGGTCTTTGGGAGATTGCCCGATAATTTCCCCTGAACAAAATCGGTCAGGCGCAGGGCCGGCGCTTTTTGGCTGCCATCGCCCGCATTAAACAAGCGTTGTTCTGTTTCAGCCTGAAACATCATGGCGGCAAAAGGGCCGTGGGCAGCCCAGGGCAGCAGGTCGTCCATTTCCACCGAAGTCACCACTCCGGAATTGGCAAACGGGGAATCGCGGCGGCTCATGCTCATGCCGTTCACGACGATTTCGCCCGGACTGGTTGCAGCAGGCACGATCAGGCCTCCCGGACACATGCAAAACGAAAAGACGCCCCGCCCGGCAGCCTGGCAAACCAGGCTGTAGCTTGCAGCGGGCAGTTCATCTGTCCGTTGGTTTTGTTTGTACTGGATGCCGTCGATAAGCGCCTGCGGGTGCTCTACCCGCACACCCAGTGCAAAAGGTTTGGCCTCAATCAGGATGCCTTTTTTATGAAACAACCGGTAAATGTCGCGGGCTGAGTGCCCTGTTGCAATAATTACCGCATCTCCCAACCAGGTAGCGCCTTTCCCCGCTCCGGTAGCTTCCGTTTCAACGCCCAGTATTTTCCCGTTTTTCAAAATAAGGTCGACCACGCACTGTTCGAAATGCACTTCACCGCCGTATTGCAGGATGGTTTGGCGCATGTTCTGCACCACGCCAGGCAGTTTGTTAGAGCCAATATGGGGGTGGGCTTCTACCAAAATATCGGATTTTGCCCCATGCTCCACAAACAAGCGCAGTGCTTTTTGTACGCTCCCGCGCTTCACCGAGCGAGTGTACAATTTCCCGTCGGAATAGGTGCCGGCCCCGCCTTCGCCAAAACAGTAGTTGGAATGTGGGTTCACTTCGCCAAACTGCTGAATCGCCCGCAAATCGCGGCGGCGCGCCTGCGCGTCCTTGCCCCTGTCCAGCACGATAGGTTTAATGCCTGCCTCCAATAATTCCAGCGCGGCAAAATACCCTGCCGGGCCGGCGCCCACAATGATGACTTTCTTGCCGCCCTTCAGCGGTTTGAATCCATCGAGAATGGCTGGTTCGGGCGTAAAAATTTCAGCTGCGCTGTACACCGCTGCCCGCAAGCGGAACACAGGCTGCCGCGAACGTGCATCGAGCGATGATTTCAGGATTTCTATGTGGGAAATTTGATGGGCGGCAAGCCCCGACTGGCGGGCAGCTTTTTGCCGTAGCAGTGCTTCGTCGTGCCGTTCATGCGGCAACAGTACCAGTTCAATTAATTGTGGCATAATGTGCGGAGTCCCGTTTTTATCGGGAAAAAAGCCGTTTGAAGGGCCAAAGGTAGGCTTTATTGGAAATAACAGGTAGTTGTTGCCATTGAGCAGGGATTAATAATGAGATTAAGCCATGGGAATTTATTAAAATTTGCAGCTAGCTTTGTGAAAATTACCCGGCCATGCCGCCAGGTTTTGTGCATTCCGATGTTTTTAATCAATTCAAAATCTGTTGAATCAACCATTTACAATCACAAAAATCAGGCGAATCACAGTATATTTCTACTTTGAAGGAACACTTTTGACTTTTTTTCGGTTACGTCGCTAGAATCAATTTATGGAAATCGGAACAGTAACAAAATCAACCGGGAGTTGGTACAATGTGCGCCTCGAAGGGCGGGACACCACTTTGCAATGCCGCATCGTGGGCAAATTCCGCCTGGACAATGTCGTGCTCACCAACCCCATCGGCGTGGGCGACCAGGTGGAAGTGATACCAGAGGGCGACGGACAAGGGATGATCAATAAAATTCTCCCGCGCCGCAACTATGTGGTGCGCCAATCGCCGCGCCGCA
>CAYVPM010000061.1:0-8953 GCA_964453475.1 uncultured Saprospiraceae bacterium
ACCGTCTACCGTCTACCGTCTACCGCAAAAAAAAGCCACCCCTGGTAACAACCAGAGATGGCAGACTAACTCCCCCAATAAAAAATAATTCTATGCGGTGCGCTTTTTTGATGAAAGCATTACAATGCCGCCAAGGATACCTACTGCGGCTATGATATAGTAAAGCTGGGTGTTGTTGCTCGGTTTACGGTTACCTGCCTTGATTTCAACATCGCCAATTTCCAATATCGTCTTATTTTCTTCGTGACGGGAGAAGGCATAGGCGCCTGCTATTAGGCCGACGGCCAAAAGGGCAATTCCAATAATACGGTTCATAATTTGTTGATTTTAAGTTAGAAAAAAGTGTGCTATTCAGAAACCCTTTTGCCCATCAGCAAACTAATTACGAACAGGACGAGGAACAAGAAAAAAAGTATTTTGGCAATATAGGCCGAGCCGGCAGAAATGCCGCTAAAGCCCAATAAAGCTGCTATAATTGCTATAATCAAAAAGGTGACTGACCAGCGTAACATGACAATTAAAATTTAGGTGGTTACAAATTATTGATCGTACTCTGGTAAGTCACATTAAAATCAGGTGCCAAGCTTGCATTAGGGATTAAGGGTTTGATTGTGTGGATATGTGGGGAAAAAAGTCAACATTTTTTTTGTTACCTTATTCCATTTCAACAGTGGAATATCAATTTATGGGGTACAGCATTGAGCCTACCAAACATTTCATTATCCACCTAAATCTTTTACGTATGAAAATTCATTCAAAAATTATCATTGCCCTATTGAGCCCATTCTTTGTGTTAGGATTTTCCGCCTGTACAAACGATGGGAAGAAAGAGATGTCCGATTCTGCCAGCGAGCTCGGGAAGGACATTAAAAACGAGGCGGACCGCATTGGAGACAGTACTGCCGCCGCCCTTGACAAAGCTGGCGAGCAACTGAGGCTGGAACGGGACGAATTGTCCGCCAAGCTCAACAAGGCTGTTGAAAAAATAGACCTGGAAATCGAAGAAACGGACGCAAAAATGGGCAAGTTTGCCAAGGAAGAAAAGGCCCGGTGGAAAGTGCGCCGCGCCAAACTGGAAGAACAACGGGTGAAATTAAAACAGAACCTGACAGAACTTCAACAAGACACCAAACGGGAATGGAATGAGTTCAAGGCCCGTGTGAACAAGGCAATTGAAGAAATTGACAAAGACCTTCAAGGCAAATAGGCCCTACTGCATATTTGCCCTTGTTTGACCGTTTTTACCACCCCTTGGTTTCGGGATGTATTCAAAAAAACAGGTTAAATCGGGAAGTCCGATTTAACCTGTTTGAATTTTGAATACCAGGGTGCGCTTAGCCGGCTTTGTCCAGCTTTTCTTTCACATTGTTGGCCTCAACTTTGACATAACTCTTTGCCTGGCCAAGTGCAACTTTTGCTTTTTCAATTGTTTCCTGCGCAAACTCCTCGATGGTATCGTTGGAATCCTGTGCCATTTTTCGCGCTTTATTGGCAAAGTCATCAGATGCCTTGCGCAATTTTTCACGGTTCTTTTTGCCAGAATCAGGCGAAATCAACATACCGATTCCAATGCCCGCCAATGCAGCGGATAAAATTCCAAGGGCAACTTTATATTCTTTGTTCATGACGTAATTGTTTTTGGTTAAAAATGAATTTTGTCTTTCACACAAAAATCTTGTTCCGACAGCCCTTCTCAACATTGTTGGTAATAAACAACCCCAAGTGGGCAATAAATTCAACAACAAATGGGCGGTATTGCTCCTTTTTCGCTGGAATCAATATTGTATATACTGTGATTGAAGTGATTTGAGTGATGGAAAACACTTGATTTTCAAATGATTATCCGATCACGATTTTCACAACCACGCTGCGTTGATTATATTTCCATAAAAGCAGTAATTGCAACGGCAAAGCCTGCTGTTTAATATTCAGGGGTTCAAAAAAGTGTCATGAAACAAAGAGGGTTAACACTATTAAAAAAGCTGTTGATTGTAGATGATGAGGATGAAATCGGACTGTTGTTAAAGCGCATTCTGAGCAGTAGTTTCGATTCAGTTGAACATGTTTCAACCCTGCAACAAGCAATGGATAAATGTACTGCTTATGGACCCAACATCATATTGCTCGACAACAACCTGCCAGATGGAAGCGGTATTGAACAAATCCCATTTTTCAATCACAACTGCCCCGATGCCCAAATAATCGTCATCAGCGCTATGACAAACTTGCGCGACAAAGCCATGGAAAACGGCGCATCCGCATTTGTAGAAAAACCTTTGTCGCTTCAAAAAATACTCGATGCTATTGACCGGCTGTGATTATACTGCAGCTAAAGTGCTTTTGAATGATTTGAGCGACCTCCTACGCCTTGAAAAAGGGCTTCGGCGGGTAAAAAACAAATAGCTGATTTTAAAGTCACGCTTGCATTTCTACATTCACGACCACTTTGGGTTGACTGCGCAGCTAAAAGTTGAAAGGCATTTTCACCAAAAGCAACAGTTATGAAACTATTATCTTGTTTATCGTTCATGCTCCTTTTGACGAGCTTTGGCACCGCACCTGAGCAAGCGCCATCCAACTTGAATGAAACCTATTGCAACCCCCGGTTTGGCTATTGTTTCACTTATGATGCTGCTGTCTTCAATACCATACCTGAAGGGATCAATGCTGACGGCATCACGATCACCGACCCTACGGGGCTTATAACCCTGGAGAGTTATGGGTCGTTCAACCCGTACAAGCTCGACGTTGCCACCCTGCTGGAGCAAAATCTGGGCTACTTGTTGCGCAATACTCCTGCTAAGGTCCGCGACATCACACAATACAAAAGTGACAATGCCTATTATGTGCGCATTGAAACGGATGATGCCTTCATCAAGCAGGAAATGGTGCTGTATCCGTTTTATTTTAAGGTTTTGACTGTTGAGGTTCGCCGCGAAAAGAAAGCTCTGTTGAAACATATTATGGAATCTACCCGCTTCGAAAAGGATGACGCTGTTGCGATCCAGGGATAATTTAAAACACCCATTCTTTTATTCAATATCAATTGGCGCCGGGCTATTCAGTCCCGGCGCTTTTTGTTATTCGTGCCCCTACTGTGGCATAGATTCCCCAATTAACAGGTGGAACATCCTTTTTGACCTTGGCTTTATTGTTAATCAAATGGCTAAACCATGCGCAATATACTTTCAAGCTTCATTTTGTTGGCGCTTGTCAACACCACAGCCCAAACCAAGGTTTTCACCCAATCGTCAGAGAGCTTAGCCTACAGCGGCAACAACCTGCCCAGCGACAAAACTGTGCTGCTCGCCAATGGCGCATGGGTCATGTACAGCATCGAATCTGACAAACCCTGTGATACAAATGGCGACGGGATACTGACCAAAAAAATAGCCTCTGAACTACCTGCGTGCTCCATGGACGATATTATGTACATCAAGCCCAACGGCAAGGTGGTTTTTGAGCGCAATAAACGCTGCGACCCTTCTGAAGGCGCGATAGAATCGTATAACTGGGAACTCCGCAGTGACAACATGTTCGTCATTTCAAAAGGATCGGTGGTCGCTGAGATGATGTTCAAATACGTCACCAAACAGGAACTGGTGCTGGTGATCCCTTCAGAAGCGCATGGGGTAATGTACTATTTTACGGTAAGGTACAAGCACCCTTGACAATTTAAACAATACCAGCAAATGAGTAAAATTTCTCCTTAATCGTTGGCAATCGCCAAATTTCTAACCAAACATTCTCAGATCATGTCTTTCAAGAAAGTGCAGTACCAGCTTCTTATGGCTGTTTCAGTCATGCTTTTTGCCTGTAATTCAGACAAAACCAGTACCTACAAGGAGTCGGCCAGTACACCCTTGCCCGACACCATAGCCGCTCAGACCAGCAACATTGCCCCTGGCCCTGAAGCGGCTGCGGATACCGCGCAATTCACCTATATTGGAAGCGATGGCATCCATTTGAATCCCGAAAGCTATACCTATGAATACAGCGAAAAGCCAAAGAAAGGAAAGGCGCGCCAGGTTACGTATGCTGTGTCAGAAGTTGACCGCCCGCCGCTGTTCTCCGACAAGTGCCAGGGCAAAAAACGCCCTATGGAATGTTCCAATGAAGCGCTAAAGTCATATTTCAGGAAAAATATCCAATATCCAACCCAAGCAGAGCCCACCAAAAGCGAAGGTTTGGAATTTGTAACATTCACAATAGAACCGGATGGTTCCATAGGGCAGAATTTTAGCGTAGTCAGCAAGGAAAAAAGCTGCAAGAGTTGCGCCGCTGCTGCAGTAAAAGCCGTTGCGTCGATGCCAAAATGGGTTCCTGCGATGAAAGACGGCAAGCCGGTGCGGGTGAGCCTGGTGCTGCCGGTGCGGTTTGATTATAATAATTGATAATCAGGTGTAGCGCGTGGGGCAAATTTCGGGGAATTATCTCAAGAGCCTGTGCAACGGTGTATGAGAAACGGCTTGTATTTGCCCCAGCGCAACATATCAAAAAACACAAAGTGAGCATGCCCATTTTACAACGGCCTCCAGCATATCGAGGCCGTTGTAAAATGAGCCTTATCAATTTTCGGCGCTAATGGCATCAATTCAGCAGCAAGCCTGCTTGTGTCTGGTCAAAAGCGAAATTTCGAATCATCGATGTGCATCCTTCTGTCGGGTGTTTCACTTTACCTCTATTTCAATTTTAGAAATTGACCACTCGTTCCCGTTTAGATAATCAGGCCCCTTGAAGGGCGTTTTTACGGCTTGATCCTGGAAAAAGCCCGGCCCGATTTGCCAAGGGTTAATCGGTTGTCCATCCCACGTGAAATAACGCACTTTGTGGCCTGATGCTAAAAAGTCGGCAAGCGGGCGGGGCTGCCTGCTCAACAGCGCGACAAAGGTGGTTTTCCTGCTATCGCCCGGAGCTAAAAAAATATTGCACAATGGCGGAAATCCGTTAGTGTCAACATAGGTTAGGTTTATTTGCCCTTTGAATTTGACCAATTTTCCAATGTCGGTTCCGTCCCGCGTATTAGGGTAGTAAATGACAACTTCGTAGTCATTCACTATTTCCATGAGGCATAGGTAACCTTCTATTGGCGGGTTTCTTACACTTATCATAAAGGGAGTCTCCGCATCAGGGGCGTTGTCTAATACGAGCCAGTTATCGGCGTTTGCCTGAGTATTGCCATAGATGTTTCGCAAATTCAACCAAAAACAAGTGCCTGGCTGGTCGCTGTACGACAGGCGGGCTGCGGCAGTTGCTTTGGCGCCCACCATTGGTTTTCGAATGGATTTTCCGTTGGTTCTGTCAAACTTTGCACTGTAAAGCAATGAATCTAACTGCTGGTCAAGGATATAGTAAGTTGAATCAAACTTAAAAACCGCGCCGGGAGAAACCGGCAGGGTTGATGAAACAGTAAAAGCTACACCATCAACAGTTTCGACGCTCAGCGTACATATTTGCATGGCCGCTGGCGAACTCGGCTGACAATCCTGTGCCGCTGCTCCCGTGAACCAAAAAACACCTAAAAAACACAAAAAGAATCGCATCTTTTTCAATTTTTGATAAATATTTCTTCCACCCGGCTGTGCAGGTAATCTACATCCTCAGTCAAAGTGCTTCTGCAGTATTTCAGTTCGGGTTTGATTCGTTCTTTTTCGATGTAAAAGGAATAATGGCTTTCCGTTTCCAAAATCACCGGGTCTGCGAGGTTTTTTAAGATATGGTAAGTCCTGAAAGCCCTGACATTCAAAGGGTGACAGGGGTCGTCATTGAAGGCTTTCAACTCTTGAGTGATCTTCCATACTTTCACCTGTTTTTGGCGGCCTTTAAAAACAATCGGGTATTGAGCGGTTGACTCTTCGAGTTTGTATAAACAGTAGCCTTTTATAACCACATTATTGAAAGGCTGAAATCTCATAGCATCAATGTCTAAACGATGTCTTCCTGCAATGACTTTTTGGATGATTTCTGTGGGAAAATAAAATTCAAAAGGCTTGATGCCCATAAAATATTCATCAGGTGCAGCCCAATCCTCAGTCGCTAAAAAACGATGGTCAAAATCCAGTTCCGACATGGCATATTTGTCTCTGGCGTTTTTATATGCCAATACCTTATCATTGCTGTCTTGCTCGCTTCCCTTTTCTACCCTGAAAAATGATGAGACATACTCGTACGGGTGCCCAAAGCCCGGTTTAGCAAACTCAGGCAAGCCCCTTTTTTGTTTCAATACATTGTATTTCAACATATATTTGGAGTCGCTGAGTCGTTTCGCCTCAACTTCTACAAAGGGGTGCGTATCCAGGTTTTTTATGTCTATCTCGGGTATCTGCTCCCCTTTTTTGGCATTCAAGGCTAGGCTACTTACAAAGTTTAACGTTTGTTCTTTCAAATACATGGCCGCCTCCTTAAGGGTGACAAGCCCATCAGATGGTTGGTTATCTGCCTCTTCTTGTGCCTGGGAATTTTTCAACAATTGAATAAAAAAGTGTGTGAAAACACCCGCTTTTGCCTGCTGCATTTCGTAGGAAAAAGAGCCCGGTCGTGTGGATAGGATGGTCGCCAAACGAGACTCAGCATTTTCTGAACCACCAGATGTGGCAATTACCTGATTTTCAATTACTTTGGTAGTACGGGTAAATATAGGGGTGAAGCCTGGATCGTCCTTTCCATTTCCCCGGACTGGTACTACATCGTTGCGGCAAGCGTCAATAAAAACCATGACGATAGCCCCATTTCGCGTTAGGGAACGCTTTACCCATTCGATGGAAACAAGCCGGTGGCTATCTTTACACTTACCTTGTTCAAAGCGCGCATCCATTGGGACAAGGCAATGGGTCCCTTCAATATTTGTGACTCCATGGCCTCCGAAAAAAAACAACACTTCATCCGAGGGCTTTAAACCCTCCAATATCCCGGAAAAAGGAATCGTTGAATAGCCATTGAGGCTGTCTTTTACCAAACCTATGCTGTTTAATATGGTATTCAAATCAGGTTTTTGCACAGTTTGACAGTTGATCAGGCAAACTTGCCAGCCCGAATCCTCCAATGCATCTGCCAAGGACTTTGTATCGTCGTCGGCGTTTAATCGACCTAACCCGGATACATCGGGATAAGCGCCCACGCCTACCACTATCGCTAATTTTCGGGCTTGCAAGGGCAACATTGCTATTGTTAAAAGTACCAGTATCACATTTTTCATATCTCCAACTCTTTGTAGCAGGGGCTGTACACCATCGCGCAAAGCCCCTGCCTGATAAATTAATGGTTTTGTTTAGAAATGATACCCTACAGGTTGTGGGAAGAACATTTGGGGCGACCAGCCGTCTTGCATAGGTGAGTAATATGGGTTATTAGGCATGGGGGGAGCATAAGCGTTATAGTTGTAAGGCATGGGCGGCATGGTATTCATTGGTGGATAACCAGGCCAGCTGTTACTGGCAGGCGGCATGGAAAATTGCCCGCCCGACAGATACCCCGGAGGAATTTGAATTCCACCACCTTGCGGCATGGCAGGGAACTGTGGTCTTGTTATTTGGCCACTTGAGAACCATCCTTTAATAGCATTTCCGAACTGATACCCCATTTTTGCTCCCAAAAATGCTGCCTGCGGGCTGCCTGTCGCGGTAAAGGCCAGCGCACCTCCCGCAAACCCGGTGACATATTGAAAAGATTTCTTGACCCCTCCCCATATTTTGCCCCAAAAGCCACGCACGGCAGGCGAGCGTGTCTCGTCGTTCAGGAAGACAGTTACGATTTTTTCAAACTCGGCGGCCTGATCTGCTTTGGCCAATCGCGCCCTGACTGCGGCCATGGCCCAAAAGTTTGGGTCGGAAAGCAGGTTTCTTTCAGGCGAAAAACCCACTATACGCCCCTCGACGATGGCCTGGTTTTTAAGCGGTATCGATGGAAATTCAAAACCTACGGCTTGTCCTCCCAACACCTCGCGCAATGCTGGATCCACCTTATCGAGCTCCACCCAAAGATTGAGGTGCTCATAAGCTTTGGGAATCGGCTTTTCGAGGTCTGCGGTTGCAGCACGCGTGGCGAATGCAAAAGTTGGCGCCAACACTTCATGTGGCATCACACTTCGCGAAGCAAGCGCCCGAGGTGGCACATACTGCGTGAGTACGATGCGCACCTTGGCGGGTATTGTGGCCATCCCAGGGTTGCGCTCCACATAGGCGCGAACACTGTCCTCGGTGATTTCGATGTTCTGGATGGCAATTTTTGTCCACAAAACCAAAGTCTTTGCAGCCGTGCGGAAATCGGACCATGTCATGCCATCCTGGCCTTTAATCCAGGTAGATACATTAGGGTCCCTGAAAATATCGGCGCAGTCGGCATCCACCAAACCCTGCTGTACGAGCATCGGCAAAAGCATACTGTGCATCTCTGCATCGGTAGGATTCGGGATGCCCAATTTGGTAGCTTTGTCGGCAATGACCTCTTCGGCTAAAAAACCTGCTCCGTTTGTGGCGCTTAGCGCCCCCCTGACCTGGGGATTGTCCACATAGCGGCTTCCGGCGATGACGTTGCGGCGGTCCAACTCGCGCTGCAACTTTAAGACTTCAGGATCTTGAGCTGCATTTTGAGCCGGCAATGAAGTTGCCAAAACCAGCAAAACTAGGGTTGTCATGTTAAGCCAAAGCATAAGTTTGGCCTTTTGCGCCTTGACGGCGCAACTGATGAAATTTTTCATAGTAAAAAGTTTAGAATGTGGAAATTATTGACTGGCAAGATCTCTGGAAGCACTGGATCCAATGTCCCGCAACCTCGCGTACAAATCACTTTTGATCAGGCTGAAAACAGCAGGGAACTCCCTTGTTTTATTGAACTTTTCGGTGCCGACGAACGAAGTTTCCCCTAGCGTAACCCAGAGGCCGTTGCAGGGGCACTCGCGGATGTAATTGCCTTCTTTCTCTGCGTACCAGTAATCATTGCTCCATGACTTGCTGAT
>CAYVPM010000062.1:0-8866 GCA_964453475.1 uncultured Saprospiraceae bacterium
CGGATGTGATCAAGCCTTCCACCCTGTCGAACGGTATTTATCACGCCCTCACAGCAACGGCCGCCGGCCTGTTCGTATCCATCATTGCCATGGCTGGCTACAACCTTTTGGTAACCAACCTCGACAAGGTTATTTTCAAAATGGAAAACACCGCAGTACAGTTCATGGATCTTTTGCAAGAGCCTTCTCGTTAATTCTTAACTACTAAAAAATGGGACTCAAACGCCGTCAACGAGTAGAGCCGGAATTCAGCCTTGCAGCCATGATCGACGTGATCTTCCTGCTGCTGATGTTCTTTATGCTGACTTCCAATTTCGTAACACCGAATGCCCTGAACCTGCAACTGCCTTCCAGTACCTCCAAATCAATGGCTTCGCCCGCGCTATCGGTGTCGGTAAAGGCCGATGGTACTTTTTATATCGACAGATCAGGGATTGACAAATCAAAGCTGGAGGCAGCCCTGCGCGCGCGCATCAGGGCCGAAAACAAAGACCCGAATGCAACTACCATTACCGTTGCCGCCGACAAGGCTGCCACGGTGGAAGATGTAGTGTTTATCCTGGACATTGCCAACCGACTGAAAGTGAAGACTATTTTGGCTACCAACCCGGATCAGGGCGGAAATTAGGGCTTTGATTGTGTAAAATACTTTCTTCAAACATCATTCTTGCTAAACAAAGATGTTATGAAAACCGCAGTTTATGATCAAGAGAACCGCACGAAAAGCTTTCTGATAAGCGTAATATTTCACGTGCTGTTGGTACTCCTTATGTTCTTATACACCTTCACCAAGAAGGAAGAATCCGCTCAGGTGCCGCCTATCACCATTGAATGGGGTGGCGGCGGCGACAATGCCGCTGCCGGCGAGCCCGACAAAGGCATGAACGACGATTATACCCCGCCCGGCGAGCAAGCTTCTGCTGTGCCAAACACTGCGGCGCCCAGCACCCCAGACCCCGTGCCAACACCTTCCACAAAGCCTGTTAACCCGCCACCGCAAACATCGACCACGGAAGACCCTAACGTTGCTGCGGTGCGCCAACAAAAGGAGAACGAGCGCAAACAACGCGAGGAAGCAACCCGGCAGGAGCAAGCCCGACAAGCTGAGGCCGAGCGCCAGCGCCAGGCAGCTGCAGAAGCCGCCCGCGCGGAAGAAGCAAGGCGCAATCAGGTGAAAAACAACGCCGGCAGCGCTTTTGGGAAGCCCAATAGCAGCGGCAGCGGTGCAGGCGGTGGTGGCAAACCGGGTAATGGCGGCGTTACCGGCGGCACGGGCGACAATCCCTTTGGAAAAAGTAGCGGCACAGGCGGTGGTACAGGTGGTGGAGATGGCACCGGTACCGGCGCTTCAATCGGGGGCGGACTCGGTGGCAGGAAAGTTGTAAGCCGCGGTAGCATCAACGATAATTCCCAAAAACAGGGACGTGTCGTGATTGCAGTATGCGTCGATTCAAATGGCCGGGTAACCAGCGCTGACTATCGCCTCAGCGGCTCTACCACCAGCGACAGCGAACTTAAAAACAAAGCGATTGCTGCAGCCAAAGCCTACCGTTTTGCGGCCTCCAGCGCTTCTCAGGAGTGCGGCACCATTACTTTCAACTTTAAATTGCAATAGCAGGGAATCAGGTTTTGGTTCCTGAATGGTTCCGCATATTGTGCCCCGAGACGTCGAAGAAGGCCTTAAACCACATATTTATTAACACATAGACACATAGGAACATAGAACACATAGCCGACTAAGCACAAAAAAAGCTATGTGTTCTATGTTCCTATGTGTCTATGTGTTGAAAAAACAGGTAGCGTACTAGAGTCGCCTTCTTCGACGTCTCAGTACACAATATGGGGATAATCAGGTTGTAGTCAAACAGCTGGCAAAGGAAGGCCGCCTCAATTTACTCAGGCTTTTTTTCCACTGTCTCCTTTCGCGTCAGTACACGCTTGTCTTCCGATACCAAAAACACATCCGGGATAAAAATTTTAGCAGTCGCTATCTCCAGGCATTTCTGCCCATCTGGCCGCTTGATCGGCTTGCGCTCCTTTATCTTGGTATAAATTTTCATTTCCACCGGGGTAGGCCCTGCGCTGGAGTCCATCGTAACGTCGTAGCGGCCGTTCTTGATGAGGTAGCCGAGTATCTCCCGGGAGGCATCCCAAATCTGGATGTTGTTTTCTATCAGGATGCTGTTGCCGGCCCAGGTATGTATTTCATAGATGCCAACGATGTCGAGGCTTATGGTTTTGGCAGAGTCCACGTTGAACACCTGGTACATGGTGCGCTCCATCTGGGCTGATGCCATGGAAGTCCAGAGGGCAAAGAATATGGTTGAGAATAACTTCATAATTGATGTGCGAATAATGTAATTTGAGCGTGTGCTAATTACCGCGTGGTTGTCGAATGGAAAACGAAGTTTGAGGCCAGAATATTAGACCAATATTGGCGCAATAGTAACAAAAAATGCCCTGGTTTTGGAACCAAGGCATCTAATGAATTTGTAAGAAAATAAAAGATCGGGTGTGCTATCGGAAATTATTTTTTCAGGTCTGCCGCAGCAGTTACTTGCGGCAGCTCCACTTTCAAGTTTTCTGGAACAAAGACGACAAACACAAATTCCTCTCTGAGTTCCTCTCCCTTAACCTTTAATTGCTTTTGAAGGTTGGGAGCTGTGATCGTAAGCACATCGCCTTCTGAATGCGATGTCAGGTTGTAGCGGCCAATATAGGCCAGTTCGTTCAGAATCGAGCCGTTCCCGGATGGGATGGTGACCCCGATTTCTACCTTAATGTAACTGTTGTCCCAGGCTTTCACATCAATTTGTCCAGGCAAATCAAGCATGATGGCGCCGCGATTTTCTGTGTTAAATGATTTGTTGAAAGTCCTGCTGGCCGTCTGAGCCGAAAGGGCAAGTGAGAGGGACAGGAGGAAAATGGTGAGATGATTGCGAGTAGTCATGGCGAAACCTCCTTTTTTGTTTGGTTTAAAAGTACTGCATATTATTGGAACTTCCAAATATTTTACCAATAAAATTTTTAATTGTGTAACGTACACAGTTTTTGAAACGTTGGGTGTCTGTATGACTTTTTTTTCAAAAGGGGGTTTAATCGCTACCTTCGCCGAAAATCTGTATGTTATGCGTTCCTACAAATTAATCTACGGCTTATTAATGCTGCTCATAACGCTGATTAACCATCATTGCGTTCCACCCCGGTATTTGCGGCCTGGCAACGAAATTTTTGCAGCTTCGGGCACAAAAGGCCTGCAAAGCGGACCGATGATCGGGTATGTGGATATGTTTGAAGTACTTGTTTGGGTGCAAACAAAAGGCCGCGCCGGTGTTCAGGTAGTGTATTGGGAGCTGGGCAACCCCGAAAAGCAATTCAAAACCGATTATTTTTACACCTCAGGGCCAGAATATACTGCAAAATGTGTTGCTAATGCGGTACAACCGGGCAAACAGTACGAATATCAGGTGATGATCGGTGAAAAAAAGGTGGAGCTTCCCTATCCGACCACATTCAAAACGCAGGCTTTGTGGCAATGGCGTACCGACCCGCCGCCTTTTTCCTTCGCTACCGGAAGCTGTGCCTTCGTCAATGAGGCAGAATACGACCGCCCCAAGCCTTATGGCTCCAATTATCAGATTTTTACCAAAATTTTTGAGCAAAAGCCCGACCTCATGCTTTGGCTGGGCGACAACGTGTACTACCGGGAGCCCGACTGGAACACCCGTACAGGTATGGCATACCGCTACACACATTCCCGCTCCTTGCCTGAATTGCAGCCGCTGCTGGCTTCTACCGCCCATTATGCCATTTGGGACGACCACGATTACGGCCCCGATAATTCGGACGGCAGCTGGGTGCATAAGGAAATGGCCTGGGAGGTATTCCGCAACTTTTGGGGCAACCCTACCTTCGGCATCAATGGCCAAAAAGGCTGTACCACCAGGTTCCAATACAACGATGCCGATTTTTTCCTGCTCGACAACCGCTACAACCGCACGCCCAACCGTTGCAAGACCTGTGAACGTACATCATTGGGAAAGGAGCAACTCGAATGGCTGATCGGCTCTTTAAGCAATAGCCGGGCGCCCTTCAAGTTTGTGGCCATTGGTGGACAGGTGCTTAGCTCCGACAACCATGAGGAGTCGGCCTTTCATGACTTTCCGGCAGAACGCGATTCCATCATCAGCAGGATTGAACAGGAAGGCATTAAAGGCGTGGTGTTCCTCACCGGCGACAAACATTTCACAGAATTGAGTGCGTTCAAAAACAAGGCGGGCAATTGGATGTACGACCTCACCTCCTCCGCACTGACATCCGGCGCCTTTACTGACGCCGCTACCAAAACGTCTAATGAGCTCCGGGTGCCTGGCACCGTGGTGGCAGAGAACAACTTTGCTATGCTCAGGTTCAGCGGGCTACGCACCGCGCGCGAGCTGAATATCACCGTGTACAATGCCCAGGGAAAAGAAATGTGGACAAAAACCATTTTGCCCGATTATACCATAAAATAAACATGGCATCACCATACAATCCAGTAGGCGTTTTAGGCGCAGGTTATTTTGGCACGGCAATCGCTAATTTGCTGGCCTACAATTCCGACGTTTTGCTTTTCAGCCGTCGGCCAGAAGTTGTGGCGGAAATCAATACCAACCACCGGCACCTGGGGACGCAAATTTCACCGCGTGTGCGCGCCACCATGGATGTGGAAGAACTGGCCATGCAATGCACGTTGATACTGCCCATCGTGCCGTCCAGCAGCTTCCGGAAAATGATGCAGGCGCTCTCGCCCCACTTGCGGCCCCACCATATCATCATTCACGGCACAAAAGGTTTTGACCTGTACGGGTACGAAGAAAACGACCTCGACAAGCCGGGCATCATCATCACACGGGCCAATGTGCGCACCATGAGCGAGGTGGTGCGGGAAGAAAGCAGCGTGGTCCGGGTCGGCTGCCTGGGCGGCCCCAACCTCGCGGCTGAAATAATGGCTGGCCAACCCGCCGCAACCCTGGTAGGGAGCCGCTTCCGGGAAGTGATACAAGCGGGGCAATCGGCCTTAAACAGCTCCAAATTCCATGTGTATGGCTCTTACGATATTCTAGGTGCAGAATTGGCAGGCGCCTTGAAAAACATCGTTGCGCTGGGCTCCGGCATCATCGGCGGGCTGGGGCTAGGCCGCAATGTGCAGGGGCTCCTTATTGCCCGTGGACTGGCGGAAATGGTCTATTTTGGAAAATCCCTGGGTGCTTCGAGTCAGGCTTTTGTTGGCGTGGCCGGCATTGGCGACCTGGTGGCCACCGCTACCAGTTTGAACAGTCGCAATTATACCTTCGGCGCCCGGCTTGCCAGCGGGGAAACAGTGAGCGAAATCCGGGAAACCATGCCGGAACTGGCGGAAGGGGTGCGCACCCTGCGCATCGCACACCAGCTTGCCCGCCACTATAAGCTGCACGTGCCGATCACGACAATGCTGCATGCCGTGGTTTTCGAGCGGTACCCGATCGAGAAGGCGCTGGAGTATTTGATGACGTACCCGTATGCGGTGGATGTGGATTTTTTGTGAGGGGGAAACCAAAAAAACGCCCGGTCTTTTGAACCAGGCGTTTTAAAATCTATAGTCAATTAATGCTTTCAAGCCGATAACATCGGCGCTACCTTCCCAACAGGCGGCTTCTTAGCTACCGCCGCCTTTTTAGCGGCAGGCATTTTCTTCGCCGTTACATTTTGGCTCGATTTGGTTTTAAGCCCAATTGCCAGCGCCAGCACCTCGTCCATGGTTTTGACGTAGTGGAATTTCAAGCCTTTGATGTACTCTTCCTCAATTTCTTCCACGTGTTTCTGGTTTTCATGGCAAAGCAACACATCTTTGATACCAGCACGTTTGGCTGCCAGAATTTTTTCTTTGATACCTCCAACAGGCAATACTTTGCCGCGCAGGGTGATCTCCCCGGTCATGGCCAGGTAAGGTTTCAGCGGCCGGCCGGTAAAAGCGGAAGTGATGGCCGAAAGCATAGTTACGCCAGCTGAAGGGCCGTCTTTGGGGATGGCGCCTTCGGGAATGTGGATGTGGATGTCCATTTTTTCGAACATTTCATGCTCGATGCCAAAATCATCGGCGTGCGCCTTGATGTAGCTGAGCGCTGTACTGGCGCTTTCTTTCATTACGTCGCCGAGGTTGCCGGTCAGTTGAAGCTTGCCGTTGCCTTTGTTCAAGCTCACCTCGATGAATAGGATTTCACCGCCAACAGACGTCCAGGCCAAACCGATGGCCACACCAGGGGCTTGTTGCTCCTGGTACACCTCTGCGTCGAACTTGGTCGGGCCGAGGATGCTGTGCAGGTGCTCGGGGCGCACGTTCATTTCGTACGGCTCATCCATTGCAACGCGTTTGGCGGCATAGCGCATTACAGAACCAACTTCACGGGCCAGGTTGCGCACCCCGCTTTCGGCGGTATAACTTTGGATCATTTTCACCAAAGCTCTGTCGCTTACCTTGATATGACTGGTTTTCAGGCCATGTTCTTTGCGCTGCTGCGGTACCAGGTGGCGCTTGGCTATTTCTACCTTTTCTTCGAGTGAATAACCCGCAATTTCGATCATCTCCATACGGTCGAGCAGGGCGGGCTGTATGGTGCTCAGCGAGTTGGCTGTGGCAATGAACAGGACTTTCGACAGGTCGTACTCGATTTCGAGGTAGTTGTCGTGGAAAGCCACGTTTTGCTCCGGGTCGAGTACTTCCAGCAATGCCGAAGAAGGGTCGCCGCGGAAATCTTTTCCTACCTTATCAATTTCATCCAGGATAAACACCGGGTTGCCGGCTTTGGCCTTTTTGAGGGATTGCACGATACGGCCGGGCATGGCGCCGATATAGGTTTTGCGGTGCCCGCGGATTTCGGCTTCGTCGTGCAGGCCGCCCAGGCTCATGCGCACGTACTTGCGCTTGAGGGCTTTGGCGATGCTGTTGCCCAGGGACGTTTTGCCGACGCCGGGAGGGCCGACGAGGCAGAGAATGGGCGCTTTCATGTCGCCCTTGAGTTTCAATACAGCCAGGTGTTCCAGGATGCGCTCTTTCACTTTGCTCAGGCCATAGTGGTCGCGGTCTAGCACCTGTTTTACCTTTTTCAGGTCAAAATTGTCTTTCGTGAAATCCAGCCAGGGCAAGTCGAGCAGGGTTTCCAGGTAGTTCAGCCCGATGGCGTATTCGGCCACTTGCGGGTTTACACGGCGTAGTTTGTTGATTTCCCGTGCAAAGGTATCCTCCACATTTTTTGGCCATTTTTTGCGCAAAGCTTTGCGCAGCAGGTCGTTGATTTCTTCTTCCTGCGGGTTTTGGCCCAGTTCTTCCTGAATGGTTTTCAGTTGCTGGCTGAGGAAATAATCGCGCTGCTGTTTTTCAATATCCGTGCGGACTTTCGAGTCGATCTGATCTTTCAATTCCAGCAGTTGCAGCTCCGAATCCATGTGGTGGAGTATGACGCTGGCCTTGTCTTTCAGGTTGTTGATCTCCAGAATGTCCTGTTTGTGGCTGATCTGGATGCCGAGGTTAGAGGCGATGAAATTAAGCAGGAAATTATCGTTGTTGATGTTCTTCAACATAACCACCGCCTCCGAAGGAATCTGCGGAGATAACTCGATGATCTGCTTGGCAGAATCCCGTACACTGCTGATGAGCGCCTTGAACTCCAATTTGTTCTTGGCCGGCTCGTATTCCAGCATGGTGACCTGGCCGATCATATAGGGGTCGTCGCTCAGGATTTCGTCGAGCCGGAACCGCTTGCGGCCCTGTAAAATGGCGGTGGTGGAGCCATCCGGCATTTTCAGCAATTTCAAAATACGCGCTACCGTTCCGACGCGGTACAAATCGCGGGGGCTCGGCGCTTCGATCTTCATATCTTTTTGCGACAAAACGCCGATGTAGCGATTGTCCTCATAAGCTTTTTGAACT
The DNA here is from genome assembly GCA_964453475.1 of uncultured Saprospiraceae bacterium. GTDB lineage: Bacteria > Bacteroidota > Bacteroidia > Chitinophagales > Saprospiraceae > M3007. The sequence goes on from CAYVPM010000062.1 coordinate 7,949, forward strand.
GCCCGGATACTTTTGTCGCGGCCCACCGTAATGGGTGTCACGATGCCCGGAAACAGCACGGTATTCTTCAGCGGCAAAATCGGAATGCTGTCGGGGAATATCTCACCTGCCTTTTCGTCGTCTTCTTCCAGCGAGAAAAGGGGTACAAAGTCGGGTTCATCATCCGACTGCTGCGTCATCAACCAATTATCAAACATACTCATACGATTCGGAGGGTGCTGGGAAATATCTCCCACAATATACTGTGATTAGAGTGATTTTGAATGATTTGAGTGAAACAAATGCCTGATTTTAAAATGATTGCAGCATTCCTGTATTCACAACCACGCTGTGTTCACTATATTAAACGCAAAATTCCAGAATTTGACTGGAAATCTGCGGGTAAAAATTGAATTGTGTCAAACTGGCAGCAAAAATGTCAGCGCTGGACACTAGCGCCGGGGGGCAAATTGCCTGCCATGGTGTAAATCAAGTTTTTTTGGCAGAAAAAAGGGCGAATCCTGGACAAAAGGGCAGGTCGCTATGGCATTATATGCCAATTTGATGTCTGCTGGCCAATGCTCAAAACCGTGACATAATTCCAATCTCTAACGCTCATTATCACATTCCCGAATTATCAAATTATCACATTCAAAACTACCTTCCCAAATGCACCAGCAACACACTCACATCCGCAGGGTTCACCCCGGAAATGCGGCTTGCCTGCCCGATGGTGCGCGGTTTCATTTTTGAAAGCTTGTCGCGGGCCTCGATGCTCAAGCCTTTGATGCTGCGGTAATCGAAGTTCTCGTGCAAGGCCATTTCTTCCAGGCGGCTGTGCTTCGACACCATTTCTTCCTCTTTTTTGATATAGCCCTCGTATTTGATGCCGATTTCGGCGATTTCCAACATTTCGGCATCGTAGGCAGTCAGGAACTC
>CAYVPM010000063.1:0-8835 GCA_964453475.1 uncultured Saprospiraceae bacterium
GGCGCCTGGGCACCACCGGCCGGGAATGCGTATTGGATGTTGGTGTCGTATGCATTGACACCGTTGCCCACCTGCGCATAAGACGCGCGTACTTTGGCATAGTCGATCCCTTTCATGGCGAACATCTCCGAAAGGATGGCTGAAGCGCCCACGGAAGGATAGAAAAACGAGTTGGAAGAAGTGAACGCCAGGGTAGACGACCAGTCGTTGCGGCCTGTTACGTCCAGGTACAACATGCTTTTGTAGCCCAAAGAAAGGCTTCCAAAAACGGATTGCAACTGGGTGCGGTTTGGCTGACTCTGGGTGATGTTGGCGCCTGGCTGCTTGATGTTTTGGATTACAAAGGTATTGGCATAGTACATGCCAGGGCCTTTAGAATCGGCATACAAGGAGGTTGTTTTGATATCGTTGATGCTGGTACCAAGGGTAAGCGCTGCGTTTAAGTCGCTGGTCAAATCCCTTTTCAGGTTCAACAAAATATCGCCATACCGCACTGTGCTTTTCAAATCGCTCATAACAAAGCGGCCGTTGGCATCAGCCAGGGTTGGTTCTGTTCCGGCAAAAGAATGTTGCTCAAAGCGGTCGTATGTTTTGTCCATATTGCCGCGCACCTGGATGTTGGCCCAGTCGGTGAGCTTGAGGCCCACGCCTACGGTTCCATAGAAACGGTTGCGGGCGTCGAAGTTCGGGTTGCGGTTCAGAATCCATTCCGGGTTTTGCCAGTCGTCGCGGCTTCCCACCCAATTTTGCAGGTAAAGTTTGCTTACATCGTCGTATTTTTCAAAGTTATCGCCACTGTAATCGGCGTAGCGCAAGCCGCGCGGCATCAGGTAAAGGCCCGTCAGCGGGTTGAAATACATGCCCGAAACGTTGCGGTTGTCGCCACGCTGATTGGTATAGTTGAGTGTTGCGTTCAGCGACAAGCGGCCATCCAGGAATTCAGCCGTTTCGCGCAGCGTAACGTTGTGGCGCGACAGCTCACTGGTTGGCACGATACCTTTGGAGGAAGTATTGGCGTAGGAAAAATAGGTCTGCGCGGTTTTGTTGCCTCCGGTCAACCCGATGGAATTGATGTAGGTAGCGCCCGTGTTGAAAAAATCTTTCACGTGATCGGGCGAAGATCCTTTTGCACCCCAGCTGAAGTTTTCACCCGGGCGGGCATTGTACGAAAACTGCAATTCCGGCGACATCACCGGCATCTCCCAGGTTGCGTTTGTGGAAAATTCAATTTTCGCATCGCCTGCTTTGCCTTTTTTAGTGGTCACCAGGATAACGCCATTGGCTGCCTGGCTGCCGTACAGGGCTGCAGCTGAAGCGCCTTTCAGCACGGTCATGCTTTCAATGTCTTCCGGGTTGATGTTGGAAATGGCATCGCCGCCATCGCGGCCCACGTTGCCCGAGTTGCCCGATTGGCCCCAAACATCGCCAGGCTGGCCTGGGGAATAGTTGAACATGGGCACACCGTCAACCACGTAGAGCACGTTGTTGTCGCGTGTCGACTTCTGGCCGCGCATCACGACGCGGGTAGAGCCGCCCACACCGGAACCGCTGCGGTTGATTTGCAGGCCCGCGGTGCGCCCGGAGAGCGCGTTGATGACGTTGGCATCCTTTACCCGGGTCAGTTCGCCACTGCTCACTTCCTGGGTGCCGTAGCTGAGCGATTTTTTCTCGCGGGAAATACCCAGTGCCGTAACGACCACCTCATCGAGGGCGGTGCCGGCTTCGAGTGCCACATCAGCAGTTGTGCGGCCCGCCAGCGGAACGGATTGTGTTTGGTAGCCGGTGTAACTTACCGACAAGGTGGCATTGGCGCTGCTGACATTCAGGCGGTAGGCGCCGTTGGCATCGGTGACAGCGCCATTGCTGGTGCCATCTTCCCGAACCGAGGCGCCGATGAGCGGTTCTCCGGTGCTGGCATCGGTCACCTTACCACTCACGGCTTGCGCGCTGATTTGGCCCATAAAGGCCATCATGCACAGCAGTATCAGCGGAACCTTGAAGGTCCTGCTGAAAAGAGCTTGTTTAAATTTGTGCTTCATACAATATTGGTTTAGTTAACTAATTCATGTGTATTCAGAAGCTGTCATACGGGCTTCCAACGGACAAACGCTTCCATCGCCTCATACTCGGCCAGGCCGAGCGCCCGGTAGGCCGCTGCAGTTTCGCGGTTGCGTTCTTCGGCGCGCTGCCAGAACTCCCGCTTGTCGTCGCCGGGGAATGGCGGACGGTCTTTTTGGCTTTGGTGCATGAAAATTGCCTGTCGCTTTTTGCGGAGTTGCTGCGGGCTCATGGGGACAGCCATCTCGATTTCATGTACCGCCCATTCGTGCCAGGCGCCCCGGTATAACCATACCCAACAGTCATTGATCCAGGGCTGTTTCTTCAGGCGACGGTAAGCTTCAAAAATAGCGTCGAGGCAAACGCGGTGGGTACCGTGCGGGTCGGCGAGGTCGCCCGCAGCATACACCTGGTGGGGTTTCAACTGCTCCATCAAATCCATGATAATCTGGATGTCGGCATCGCCCAGCGGTTTTTTTCGGGTTTTGCCGGTTTCATAAAAAGGCATGTCGAGGAAATGGATATGGTCGTCGCGCAGGCCGGTGAAGCGGGCGCCAGAACGCGCTTCTCCGCGGCGGATAAGGCCTTTGATGCTGCGCACTTCGGGCGAATCTTCGTCGGAGGAGTTTTTCTTTCCCAGGAATTGGATGATTTTTTTCAGGCGTTTTGCTTCCGCCTCGTCCATTGTTTTTTGGGTTTCGCCAAATTCCAGCATGAACTCGGCGTAGCGCAGGGCATCGTAGTCGTGCACGGCGATATTGCCGGACGTTTGGTAAGCCACATGCACATCATGCCCCTGGTCGACAAGGCGCTGGAAGGTGCCGCCCATGGAGATCACATCATCATCGGGGTGGGGACTGAAAAGGATCACCGTTTTTCTGGCGGGTTTGGCGCGCTCGGGGCGTTTGCTGTCATCAGCATTTGGTTTGCCGCCCGGCCAGCCGCTGATGGTATGTTGCAGGCGGTTGAAGATGCGGATGTTGAGCTCGTAGGAATTTGCCTGTTCGATGATGAGCTCGCTCAGGCCGTGTTCATTGTAGTCTTCATCGGTGAGTTTGAGGATGGGTTTTCCGGTTTTTTGGGAGAGCCAAACAACGGCTTTGCAAATAAGATCATCTGTCCAGTTGCAGATGCCGGCGAGCCAGGGGGAACGCATCCGGGTGAGTTCTTCGGCGGCACTGCGGTCGAGCACCACTTTTACGTTGGGGTGTTTTTGCAGAAAGGAAGCAGGCACTGCGGTGGAAATTTCCCCTTCAATAGCTTGCTGGATGATATGGGCTTTGTGTTGTCCCCAGGCCATCAGGTACACGGTGCGCGCCTTGAAAATGCTGCCTACGCCCATCGTTATGGCGCGGTAAGGCACATCGTCTTCGCCTTGAAAATCCTTGAGCGCGTCGTGGCGGGTCAGGTGATCGAGGCGTACCATTCGGGTTGGGGAGCTTTCCCAGGCGCCCGGTTCGTTGAACCCGATATGGCCTGTACGGCCGATGCCGAGCAGTTGGATGTCGATGCCGCCTGCCAGGTCGATCAGTTTCTCGTATCGCTCGCAAAAATCGGCGATCTTCTCCATGGGTACCGTGCCATCGGGTATGTGGATGTTTTCAGGCAGCATGTCCACGTGATCGAAGAGGTATTCGTGCATAAAGCGCCAATAGCTTTGGCGGGCCTCCTTGGGCATAGGGTAATACTCATCGAGGTTGAAGGACACAACGTTTTGAAAGCTCAAGCCTTCTTCTTTGTGCAGGCGCACCAGTTCTTCATATACTTTAATAGGTGTACTTCCGGTGGCGAGGCCCAGCACGATGCGCTCTCCATCCTGTTGGCGCTGCCGCATGGCCAGGGCAATGGATTGGGCAACGTGCCGTGAAGCATCCAGAGCGTCGTCCCATATTTTGACGGGCAGTTTTTCAAAGTTTTTGAGTTCGTACTTTAAATACCCGGCGTTCGCTTTTTCATTGACTTTCATGCTGTTAGCGTCTGATCTGTTCAAAAGGTGTGTTGAAATGAAAGAAAAACCGTTCAAAAAGGCGGCTCAAATATAAAGCATGATATTCAAACCGTGTGCGCACACGGAAGTTTTTTTTATTTCAGTGTGCGCACACGGAAAAACTATTATCTCTCCGTGTGCGCACACACACCCATTATTATTCTGAAAAAAAATTCGCAGTTTTTGCAAGAAATACCGAAAACAGCTACCTTGGGCGCTGTTTGGGGATGGATTTCCAAATCAAACTTTATGAGCCAGCGAATACGGATAAAAGACATCGCGGAACAGACCGGGGTATCCATCGGTACGGTCGATCGGGTGCTACACAACCGTGGGCATGTATCGGCGGAGGTGCGGGAGCGCGTCATCAAGGTGATGCGGGAAATGGGCTATGAGCCAAACATTGTCGCCAGGTCGCTCGCTAACAATAAAAAACCCCTGCGCATCGCCGTCATATTACCTTATTTCCAACAAGACCTATACTGGGCGCAACCAAAAGAGGGTCTAGAGCGCGCAGCAGAATCGGTACGCCATTACGGGGTGGTGATCGACTTCCATTATTTTCCGCTATTTGAGCCAAAAACATACAAGGAAGTGGTTAAAAGGGCGCTCCAATCCCAACCTGAAGCCTTGCTGTTCGCACCTGTTTTTTTGGCCGAATCCGATTTCCTGATCGCAGAAACGACGCGGCTCGGCATTCCCAAAGTGATGATCAACACCCATATCGAAGGCACCGACGCGCTGAGCTACATCGGCCAGGATTCCTACCAAAGCGGTGTGCTGGCCGGGCGCTTGCTCAATTTTGGCCTCAACGATGGCGACACTGCCATGGTGCTCAACCTCGACAAAGAAGTACAGAATGCCCGGCACCTGCAAGCCAAGCAACAGGGCTTCAAAGATTTTTTCCTGCGACACAACACAAAGTCAATTGAAGTACTTTCTGAAATCTTCGAAGACTTTGACGACCCCGGGAAAATGAAAGCCTGGATGGACGCACAACTGGAAAAACACCCCCGCCTCAACGGTTTTTTTGTCACGAATTCACGGGCCTATAAACTGCTCAACCCCTTGCCGCTCGAAACCCAGCAACGGATAAAAGTCGTTGGCTTCGACCTCATTGAGCCCAACCTGAAATTGCTGGAAGAAAACAAAATCCGCTTCCTCATCAACCAAAACGCCTGGCATCAAGGCTATTTAGGCATCCTTACCCTGGTGAACCACCTTATCCTGCGCAAAGAGGCCCCGCCTACCCAATACCTCCCACTGGATATTATCGTGCGCGAAAATGTGGAGTACTACCTGAAGCGCACGCTGGAAACGCCCATGATGCTAGTCTGAGAGATGAGTGATGAGAGATGAGAGATGAGAGATGAGAGATGAGTGATGAGTGATGAGTGATGAGAGATGAGAGATGAGAGATGAATTTGCACATTTGCGTTCTTCGGGCTTGGGAAGGGGTTTTCAGCATCAAATTTGATATTTGCTCCTGTTTTCGATGCCCATCATTTGTTTTTTGCCCCCCCGGGGCATGCCCAGAAGAAGGCTGACCTTTAACTGTACGTTCCCCATCCTAGAGTGCTGAAAAGTCACTCCAAGCCCGTAACGTGCCAATTCATCATTCATCTCTCATCATTCATCATTCATCATTCATCATTTATAATTCATCACTTTTCCCCACCCCAACCCAACCATTCTCAAAGGTGCTGCGTGTATAGCATTATACCTAACGCCGCCAAATTTTGTGCATACAAGCGTTTATAATCAGTTCAACATCACTTGAATCAATCATGGCCAATCAAAAAAATCAAGCGAATCACAATATAAAGTGGCCAACAACAGCCTTTTGCTAAACCTTTGCCCTTGAAAACAGCCAAGGCATGAACCTGGACCCGCAACTACTACAAGCAGCCCACAAAGGCGACCGAAAAGCGCAATATGCGCTCTACCGGGCTTGTTTCCCGATGCTCATGGCGGTGTGTGTGCGGTACCGGCGCGACGAACAGGAGGCAGTGGCGGCACTCAACATCGGTTTTTTAAAGATCATCAACAACCTCGACAAATACCGGCGTGACCAGGTTCCTTTTGAAGCCTGGATACGACGGATTATGATAAACACCGCCATTGATGAATTTCGGCGGGAAAAAAAGTGGCGGGAGCTGACCGTTTTTGCGGAAGACATCGAGCGCGCGCACCCGGAAGAGCCTATTGAATGGCAAGAGACCGAAAAAAAGATTGACATACAACAACTGGAAGCACTTTTGCGCCGATTGCCGCCCATGACCCAGCAAGTGTTCAACCTGTTTGCACTCGACGGGTTCAGCCACAAGGAAATCGCAGGGATGCTCGGCATGAGCGAAGGCACCTCAAAATGGCACGTCAATACAGCCAGGAACAAATTGCAAACCTGGATCGCAGAACATTCCAGAACTTGAAACCAAAACCAAGAAAAACCAAAACGAAGCTCATCCCAAATTATCACATTATCAAATTATCACATTACAAACCTGATGCAGCAACATTACGAAAATGACGCCCCCAACAGCCGCTTCCAATTCCGCGAGGAATACTGGGAGCAAGCCCTGGCGTTGATCGAAGCGGATGAGGCAAGGCGGCGGAAAAAACGACGCTGGTTGTGGGCATGCTGCTTGGCCGTATTATTATTGGCAGCAACCGGATATGGTATTTGGGAAACATCCGACAGAAAATTGGCGGCAAAACATACACAGCAAACGGATAAAACAACCGCTGCAACATCAGCCAGCAGGCCACAGCAGGGCGGCGACGTCCAATCCGCGCGTTCAAACACAATTGTATTTAACGGAAACACAGAAAATGTCCTTGATACGATACAAACAGCAAATCCGCCTGCAGCGAAAAGCAATTCCAGCCATAACCAGGGCAATCTTAATTTAAAAAGCGCTACAAAGCCTGCTGGCAACGCAATCGCCTTCAATTTGCGGGCCACCAAACCTGATGTAATTTCCAAAGGGAATAATGCTGTTGAAATGCAAACAAGGGCCGAATCCAATCAAAAGGCCTTGCCAAATCCGGATGCAGGGAACACCCGCCAGGATCAAATTAAGCCGGGCCAGGGATTGGAAGAAAGCGAATCGGCATCCAATTTTGAAGACACAACACCTGGCACAGCGCAAAGTCCAAAAAGCTTCTCCGCGCCGATCAACGCCTTGCCATTACCATTGAATTCGGTGCAAAGCCAAAAAACAGCAGCGTTTAACAAGCCTGCAGCCGTGGAAAGCATCGCTGCCCGGCAAACAAAACCAATTCGCGACAGCCGTTTTACCCTTGATTTCGCCGCCGCCGCCTCGGCTTATACGCCTGCTCCCGACAAAAGATGGCCGGGGTTTTCAGCGGGCGCCGGGGCGACCTATAAGTTCTCCAAAAGCTGGTCGGCCTCCGCCGGTCTTGGCCTGCGCTTTCAGCCCGGCAATTGGCAGGATTCTGCCGGCAATATCCAAACAGAAAGCCTGCGCTACAGTTTTGGCTTTGAGTCTTTAAAAACCAGTCGCCGCGCCCTCGGGCTGCTTTCGCTCGAAATTCCGCTTTCAGTTGCCTGGCATCGCGGCGCCATCGTCGCGGAAGCGGGCATGGCACCGGGCCGTTTGCTGTTTGCCTTGGAACGTTATCAAGAAACAGAAGCTTCATCGCTGCAAGCTGCCAAAACTACCCTGAACCGGCTGGAAAGAAGCGAAACAGGCGCTTACCAAAAGTTCTACGCCAATGCATTTGCCGGACTGGCATGGCGTTGCACTGCGAAAGCCAGCATCTATGTAAAGGGCAATTACCGTTTTGGCGCCATCCTGAAAGCCACTGCAGAAGACCCTGCTATTCGGGGAGGTTCCAATGTGGAACTTGGGCTGAAATGGGCGTTTGGGCTGTAAGTTAAGCATGGAGCGGCATTGCTTTTCGGCTTGCTTGCCGCATGGCTTCAACCTTGTCAACTTATTTATGGTCAAATTAAATCGTATGAAAAAAGCACTTTGCGCTGCCCTGGCTATTTCCCTTATGATCATCGCTTGCAGCAAATCAAAGGAGCCATCCGGATTTGAAGACCCTGTGTTTATGGTCACGTACCATGACAGCATTACGGTCACGGCCGGCCTGGATGGCATTTATCACTTTACCAGACTCGAAATTGGCGATGGAAATGTCAGCACCAGCATCAACGCGTTTTCAGATGCAAGCTGCCCGGAAGCGAACTGTCCCGGCAGCCTGCGTTTTGAGTTTAGAAGCATTGAGTTTACCGACTCCACATTTTCGGGCGGACAATACCCATACACCGTGCCTGACTCGCTCGTTGCAACGCCTTATGCTTATGGTGTTGATTTGGCCTGGGGCGATATTTTCAATATTTTCCCAAGCTTCCAATTCGAATTGATCGGCCTGGACACCACCACCCTGGCCTCGCCTGCCACCAGTATTTCTATCGACTTGCCAAATATCCCGCATGAAGTTTACCTGCGCGGCTATGGCAGCAATGGATTGACCAGTGTTACCTACAGCAGCTTCTTGCCCAGCGAACCTGCAGCCAGCCCCAAAGTCAGCATCAAAGCTACCGGCATCGGGCCGAGCGTGTCATTAGAGGCATTTCAAGACTTTTCCGGCTCAACCGTGACACATTATTTTTGGAATACGGGCGATACCAGCGCTGCCATTATCGTCGACAGCACCCAAATCTTGCCCCTTTACACCGTGACAGTGACCGATGCACTGGATAACTCGGCCAGCGCCAGTTTAAGCCAGCGGGCGCGGAGCGCCCCGTCATGGTTGCG
>CAYVPM010000064.1:0-6814 GCA_964453475.1 uncultured Saprospiraceae bacterium
GGGCGCTTGCGTTCCCGGGGTGCTGGCATCTGTTTTGCCGGGTTCGCTGCTACAGCTGAGCAGGCTGATCAAGAGGGCGGTAGCGAGAATTATTCCTTTCATTTTTTACTATGATTCGGCTGATTTTTGTGATTGGTCATGGTTGATTCAGCTGATTTTGAATTGATTACAAACATCCTTATGCATAATACCCAACGGCGTGAGGTATAACAAAATTGGGCTGAAAGGGTTTGAAAAAAAACTTGTATCGAGGCGGCGCCAGCATTAGACATTAAGTTAAAATTTCGACTTTATTGTTTTTCCCAGAATATTTACCTTAATTTCGCATCGGATATATTTATTAAACCTATAAAATTCCATTTATTATGCTCCATTTATCTGCCAAGTTGCACGAACGGCTTCTCTTCTCTTCTCTTCTCTTCTCTTCTCTTCTGTTAGTGAGTGTTAATAAACTTTCAGGACAGCAGGCCGCCCAATTTATTACGGAAGTAACACTTTTGCCCAATACGCTCAATGAATCTGAATCGAGCCGTTGGCAAACATTTTCCCAAAAAGCGACAACTCAATCCATAAGTCTGGTTGAAATCGGATCATTAACCGCCTTGTTAAACAATGGAAAATTGACCGTTTCCATTCCCAATGGCCCTCAAAACCTTGAAGCGGAAGGCAATTTCATCAAGGAAGAAGACAATGGGGATTATGTTTGGTGGGCAAATCTGACCGATCAAACAGGATACATCGGCGTAGCTAAAAACAGCACAGGACAATTTGTTGCTATCCAAAAGGGATCTGATTATTACCAGTTCCATCCATTGAGTTCCAGGTACAACGCCATGGTAAAAACAAACACCAATGTGCCTTCTCCTGAAATATGCCCCCCCTTAGTTGAATCCCCGCCTAATATTACAGGAACTGAGTCCAACTGCGATGTCATGGGTTACTGCAAGGCCGTTGTTTCTGTTCTGGTACTGGTTACCCCTGAAGCCCTCAATTCTATGGGCTTTGCCCCCAATAGCATAGATGCCGCACTTTATATTCCTTTTGGGCTTCATTCGATAAATTTCGCCCTTGTGAACAGTGGGATTTTCGGCAAGTCTTTCAGATTTATCGTTGAAGGGTATAATTTTAATTTCTCAAGCAATCCTAATATAACTACAGACCTTATTATCCTCCAAAATGATCAGGCCGCATTTGCCAGAAAAACCGCCAACAGGGCAGATTTAATGGTTTTGCTGACTGACGATCGATATGACAATGCACTCGGAATTTGGAGGATTTATTCTACGGGGCCAACTGATTACGGAATGGTTAGTATTGAAAACATGTTTGGAGTAAAAAATGTCTTTGCACACGAGATCGGCCATGCCTTTGCCCTCAATCACAGTAGGGAACAAGAGAATTATTTTGGGCATGATGTCTGTAATTTTGGTTGGTACTTTTTGGATCAAGATTTTGTTGAACACAAAACGATTATGGCAACCATAAGCGATGCAGAGATCCAGCAAGGGATGACACACATATTAAACTATTCTAACCCTGATTCTGATTATAATGGGGCGCCAACGGGAACCCAATTTGATGCCAATGCTTTTAAGATCAGCCAAAAAATGTGTCTCGTCCAAGATAATTTCGAAGACGAAGAATTGGAAGTATCCATATCCGGGAATCCCAACCCCTGCAACACGACTGCCACATACACCGCAGATTTTTTGCATACCCCACCCGTTGGGGAACCAGGCGGGCCTCCTTATGTATATGCCTGGTATAAAAGCAACACCGGCTTTTTTAATCCTTTGAATGGCAGCAACAATCAAATGCCGGAATATTTGGGCAATACACCTTCTATTTCCATATTAATTAACGCGACCACATGGCTCAAATTAGATGTTTGCGGGCAGGGCGTATGTGTCAACCATGTCTTAAAAGTGAAAAATTGTGACGGGGAGCCTCAAGCTAGGATTATGGAAAGGGAGGCTGGTTTAGTCGAGCAGGTGGGGCCGACCTATAAAATTATGCCCAATCCCGTTCATGATGCACTTCAACTCAGCTTCAATGCTCCATTAAATGGATTGGTAACATATTCTATCACAAACTCATTGGGGCAATTGATGACGAGCAGTGCTTTTGATTCCAAGGATTTATCAACGATCAACATTTCGCTTTCTGGAAAAAACCTCCCATCAGGAATGTACTATTGTTCGGTGCTGCACGACAACACTATTGAAACACGACCCTTTTCCATCATCCGTTAAACCACTTCAGTTATGAAATACTTGATATTTATCATTTCTTTCCTCCTCATTCTTTCGGCCTGCAAAAAGGATGAATCGTCTGAACCAACCCCGATTCCTGTTGATCCTCCTTCCGTTTATGTTCCAATATATCAACCCGGCGATACATCTATGGGTGCTGCCTATGCCAAAAAACTAACGGCAAATTGGAAAGCAACATCGTCATGCAGGGTTCAAAGTTATTTTGACACCAACTATATCTCTATTGTATTCCTAACCTACAACAACTTTGGTGAACAAAGAGAATCATTTGGATTTGGTTTTATTCCACGATTTGGAGCTGAAAAGTCCTATTTCTTAAAAGATATGACTTCAAGCACACTAAAGTCTGGTCATGTTTCTCCATACTACAATACTTGGACATCAGACGGAGATGTCCTTCAAGATTATTACGAAATTGATACCACAGCATTTGACAACCATTTTACAGTTACGAAGCTTGATTTAGCCAATAAGCGGATAGAATGCACCTTTACAGCTACGTTCAAAATTGTTGAGCCGCGCGTATATGCAGCGAATCCAAAGACGGTGAAATTTTCCAATGGCAGGGCCTGGGCATATATCCGGGATTAAAAACCACGATGCACCGATACCCCATGCGGAGGAAAATTGAAACACGACCATTTTCAATCATCCGCTAAACACTACCGCTATGAAATACCTGATATTTATCATTTCCTTCCTTCTCATTCTTTCGGCCTGCAAAAAGGATGAAGCCCCGGAACCAACCCCGATTCCTGTGGAGCCGCCCTCCGTTTATGTTCCGATATATCAACCCGGCGACACCTCTATGGGTGCTGCTTATGCCAAAAAACTAACGGCAAATTGGAAAGCAACATCGTCATGCAGGGTTCAAAGTTATTTTGACACTAATTTTGTAGCGATGGGCTTTTACACATTTAACAACTTTGGAGAACAAAGGGAATCCATGTTTTTTAGCTTTATTCCCAGATTTGATGGCGCAGCACAATATTCGTTAAAAGATAATACCTTAAGTGAGGTCCCACCAGGGTATGTTTCGCCTTCCTATGCTGTTTGGACCTCAGATGGAGATGTGCTGCAGGATGCTTATGTGGTTGATAGCACAGCCCTTGACAACCACTTTACGGTAAAAAGCATCGACCTTGTAAATAAACACATAGAATGCACCTTTACAGTCACGTTTAAAATAATTGAGCCACGAACTAACCCGGCAAATCCAAAGACGGTAAAATTTTCCAATGGCAGGGCCTGGGCATATATTCGGGATTGAAAAACCACGATGCACCGATACCCCATGCGGAGGAAAATTGAAACACGACCATTTTCCATCATCCGCTAAACACTACCGCTATGAAATACCTGATATTTTTCATTTCCTTCCTGTTCATTCTTTCGGCCTGTAAAAAGGATGAAGCCCCGGAGCCAACCCCGATTCCTGTGGATCCGCCTTCCGTTTATGTGCCAATATATCAACCCGGCGACACCTCGATGGGTGCTGCCTATGCTAAAAAACTAACGGCAAGTTGGAAAGCAACATCCTTATGTCGTGTTTTAAGTTTTTTTGACACCAACTACATTAGTATAATATTTTTAACCTACAATAACTTTGGAGAGCACCGAGAATCCTTTAGCTTCGGCTTTATTCCACGATTTGAAGGTGAAAAAATATATTCTCTCAAACACATGGCTTCAAGTACACTACAGTCTGGGAATGTTTCTCCAACCTACGGCACCTGGACCTCAGACGGAGATGTCCTTCAAGATTATTACGAAATTGATACCACAGCCTTCGACAACCATTTTACAGTTACGAAGCTTGATTTAGCCAATAAGCGCATAGAATGCACTTTTACAGCTACGTTCAAAATTGTTGAGCCACGGGTATATGCAGCGAATCCAAAGACGGTGAAATTTTCCAATGGCTGGGCCTGGGCGTATATCCGGGATTGAAAAACCACGATGCACCGACACCCCACGCACCGGAAGACTGCGAATCAGGTATGTGCCGGGCACCGTGTGCTTTCATGGCTAAAATTTTCTGGGGCGGGTAGTGAATAGGAAGGTGTTTATTTGCCGATTTTCTGGATGGTTCCTGCGGCTAAAAGTTGTTCTGTTAGCAAAGGCAGATCCGCCTCCATTTTTTGCTTGATATTTTTCATGGCATCCTTCAATGCGATCAGGTTGGAGCGCCGAACGGCATTAGCCCCGGTGTAGCCATAGTACAAGGCTTGTGGCGTTTTACCTTTCCCGGGCGCAACATAGCGCAGCAATACTTTGCCGTTGGCATCTGTGATTTCCATTTGCAATTCCAGTTCAACCCGCACTTTTGATATGGGCATTCCTACCAGGTTTGCGGTAAAAAAGGTGGCAATAGAAGGGATAATCCAGCCTCCGCCCCCCCAAGGTCGGTTGTAATGGAGCAGTTTGAAACGCGCCCGGCCGTAGGTTTCACCGCCACCCGCTACCATATTCTCTTTCAAATCGCGGTCAAGCAGTGTAAACACGTCTTCAACCGAACGATCGGTAATTTGTACCCCATACCAGTAATCATCATTATAAGGCGTTCTGTACCGGAGGTACTGATCGTCGTAAGCATCTAAAAAGCTGGACTGGTGCACCATCAATTCGAGCTGGGGAAGCTTCGTTGGTAAGGTCTGTGCAGAATGGTAGTCGCTAAAATGAAGGGAACGACAGGCGCCCAGGGATAGGGCGGAAAGCAGTAATAAGGTTAATTTGTTTTTCATGGCAGTAATATTTTTCTGCAATGTTGGGGCAGATTATTTGACTGCGCAAGGGCTTCAATGATCCCAAAATGGGTTTAACGCAGTTTAACCTTCCACTAATCCATATTTAGATAAACTTTATTTCAAAACGTTTATTTTCAATTAATAAGAAGTAAGTTAAAATTATTATCTTAATTAGGTTAATAAACTTTAACCGCCGACCACTATCATGTAGCCGTATGGCGACAGCTTGATTTGGGCATTTCCAGGGCAATGCCCGCTTTCCAGGGTTTTGAACCAGGGCACTTCAGCGCAATCGAATGCAGCCACGCGCGCAAAACAATCTGCCTATCTTTACCCCATGCGCCGTACCCTCCCCACCGTCCCGCAATTCGTCCAAGGCATCCGCGACGCCAACCGCGTGCTGCTCGGCCAGGCCATTACCCTTGTGGAAAGTTCCCGTGCCGATCACCAGGCCCTGGCGCAGGAAATCATTGCTGAACTTTTAAAAAGCAAGTCAACGGAATCATTGCGCATCGGCATTACCGGCGCACCCGGCGTGGGCAAAAGCACCCTGATTGAAGCACTAGGTATGCACCTGACGACCCAGGCCAAGCGCGTGGCCGTGCTTGCCATCGACCCGACCAGCGCCGTAAGCCACGGCAGCATCCTGGGCGACAAAACCCGTATGGAGCAGTTTTCCGTCAGCGAGATGGCATTTATCCGCCCCTCCCCTTCCGGTGATTCTTTAGGTGGTGTGGCCAGAAAAACGCGGGAAACCATCCTGCTTGTAGAAGCCGCCGGGTTTGACACCGTTATTATTGAAACGGTGGGCGTGGGACAGTCGGAATACGCCGTGCACAGCATGACCGATGTGTTTGTGCTGCTGCTCCAACCCGGCGCAGGCGATGAATTGCAGGGCATCAAGCGCGGCATTGTTGAAATGGCCGACCTATTGGTGGTGAACAAAGCCGATGGAGACAACCTTAAAATGGCAAATCAGGCAAGGGCGCATTATCTGAACGCTACGCACCTATTGCCCCAAAAACCCAGTGACTGGGCCCCAAAAGTGCTGGCTTGTAGCGCCCTCGAAGCCACAGGCATCCCAGCGATTTGGGAAGCGCTTGAAAGCTATCGCGATCACGTCACAAAAAATGGATATTTGCAGCAAAACAGGCAGCAACAAGCAGGTTATTGGTTTCGGGAAGCACTGGAAAGCGGTATAAAATCCCTGTTTTACGCGCATCCCGCTGTTCGCCAAGCGCTTGAAAATATCGAAAAGGAGGTGCTGGCCGGGCGGATTTCTCCTTTCGCAGCAGCTGAAAAAACGCTTAAAAAATTTGATAATTCGATAATGTGATAATGTGATAATGTGATAATGAGCACAGCAATGTGCAATTGTTTGAATGGTTATTCCAGCCCTTAAGCCAATGATTTGATTGAAGGGCTGAAACAAAAAAACCAACCCAAAGAAAAAATGATGTGCCATTAGCTAACCATCACATTAAACAATTACCAATGTTTCTATTGAAGGGCTGAAACAAAAAAGCCAACCCGAAGAAAAAACGATGTGCCCATTAGCTAATTATCACATTAGCTAATTATCATATTAAAAAATTAGCAATTTATGACCTATCCCCATTTGTTTGCCCCGCTCGACCTGGGCTTTACCACCCTGAAAAACCGCGCGCTCATGGGATCCATGCACACGGGCCTGGAGGAACACAAAGACGATCTGCGCGCTATGGCCGCCTATTTTGCTGAACGTGCAAAAGGCGGTGCAGGCTTGATGGTCACCGGCGGCATTTCGCCCAACCG
>CAYVPM010000064.1:6824-8824 GCA_964453475.1 uncultured Saprospiraceae bacterium
GCCCGCCATCGGAACGTTACCGATGCCGTGCACGCGGCGGATGGAAAAATATGCCTGCAAATTCTCCATGCCGGACGCTATGGCGTACACCCGTTTGCCGTGGCGCCTTCGGCCATACAATCCCGGATATCGCCTTTCAAGCCCTGGGAAATGAGTCGGCGGCTGATACGCGCCACCATCGACGACTTCGCTTGTACGGCCGCACTTGCGCGCGAGGCGGGCTATGATGGCGTGGAAATCATGGGCAGCGAGGGCTACCTGATCAACCAATTTGTGGCGCCGCGCACAAACAAGCGCCGCGACGACTGGGGCGGCAGTTTCGAAAACCGCATCCGATTCCCACTTGAAATCATGAAAAAGTTGCGGGAAAAAGTCGGCCCGGATTTTATCGTCATCTTTCGCATCAGCATGTTGGACCTCGTGGAAGAAGGCTCTACCTGGGAAGAAGTGGAAGCGCTGGCCCTGGCCATCGAAGCCGCAGGCGCGACCATGATCAACACCGGTATCGGCTGGCATGAGGCCAGGGTGCCCACCATCGCCACCCTCGTGCCGCGCGGCGCCTACGCCTGGGTGACCAAACGCTTGATGGAAAAAATCCAAATCCCGCTCATCGCTACCAACCGCATCAACACGCCCGAAAAAGCCGAACAACTGCTCCGCGATGGCTATGGGAATATGGTTTCCATGGCAAGGCCCTTTCTCGCCGATCCCTATTTTATGGCTAAGGCCATGGCGGGCCAAAGTGATGAAATCAACACTTGCATCGCTTGCAACCAGGCTTGCCTGGACTATATTTTTCAACAAAAAACCGCGTCCTGCCTGGTAAACCCGGCAGCAACCTTGCCACCGAGTCGGCCCATAGCAAAAGCGCCTGGCTCAGTGGCCGTCATAGGCGCCGGCCCTGCCGGGCTCTCTGCCGCCACTGAACTGGCCAAAGTGGGAAAAACCGTGCATTTGTACGAATCTTCCGCAGCAATTGGAGGCCAGTTCAACATGGCCAAACAAATCCCGGGCAAGGAGGAGTTTTACGAAACCCTGCGTTATTTCAACAAAATGATCGAAAAACACGGGGTAACCCTGCACCTGAATACCCGCGTGGATGCAGCACATTTGATCGAGCAGAAGTTTGAGGAAGTAGTGCTGGCAACGGGAATTTCTCCCCGCACGCCAAACATCGAAGGGATAGGGCATCCCAAAGTGCTGTCGTACATAGACGTATTGCTGCACAAAAAGCCCGTTGGGAAAACGGTCGCCATCATCGGGGCGGGCGGTATCGGTTTTGATGTGGCGACATACCTGACGGCGCCGCAACATGCGCCCGAAGCAACAACGGCTTACCTGCAGGAATGGGGCGTTGACCCCGACTACCGGCAGCGGGGTGGTCTAACGGAACCCCATCAGGAGGAAGTGCCGCGTAAAATATGGCTCCTGCAGCGCTCCAAAGGGAAAGTCGGCGAAAAACTGGGCAAAACAACAGGCTGGGCGCACCGCATGACCCTGAAAAGCCGCGGCGTACAGATGTGGGATTCGGTGACGTACAACAAAATTGACGACGCAGGACTGCATATCAGCGTGAATGGCCAATCACAAGTGCTGGCGGTGGACAATGTGGTGATCTGTGCCGGGCAGCACCCGTTGCGGGAGTTGTATGAGCCACTGGTTCAATCGGGCATGAAAGTGCATTTGATCGGGGGGGCGAAAGAAGCGGGAGAGTTGGATGCGGTACGAGCGATTCGGGAGGGCTATTTGTTGGCACATTAAGCTTTAAAATCCAGCAACACCCCTTTCACATCCTCCCGAAAGACCGCCTCATCGTCGTCGCAAAACGCCACTTCAATCGGCAGCACGTAGACGGGCAGTTTGTGCTGAAACAGGAAGTTGTTGTGCAACTCTAGCCGACTGGCATCCTTTTCGGTGGTCTCGATGATTTTTTCCTGCCGCGGCATTCGTGCAAAGCGCTTCAGCATGTCATTTAGCTCATCGTCTGAAAAATAGTGGTG
>CAYVPM010000065.1:0-8779 GCA_964453475.1 uncultured Saprospiraceae bacterium
GCCCGGCTAAAAAAACATTGTATTTGTCGCGCAGTGCGAACAGTTTTTGGTCGTTGGCAGCGATAAGGCTGTCGGCATGGGGCTTGTTGCGCAACATGAAAAAGGCCGTTTCTATATCGTTGATCTCTTGCCGGAAGTCCGATTCCTGCTGGTATAAGGTGTCGGGAATGCCGCTCCAGCGCAGCGAATAGGTTTCGTGCAGGAATTGCTGCATGGCAAAAGTCTTGCTGGCCTCAAGGGCTTCAAAAGCGCGGGCTGCTTTGTTTTTATCCCCTCCGGTTTTGGCGTACATCCCTTGCCGCACTTCCACGATGTTGGCCACGATGTCGATGTCGTCACCCATCCAGCCTAAAAAGCCGTTGCTGGGAGGGCGGTCGCGCATGGAGAAGATTAGCCCTTCTGTCTGTTGGGTCCTGGCCTCAGCGAAATTGTACCAGGTTGTATCATTCGTTTGTCGGTACAGCCCCCATGCCGCTTTTGCCGATTGCGCGAGGCACCATGTGTAGTGGGAGACATCGATCAGCCTGCCATTTTGTTGTTGGATGCGTTTTTCGAACAGGGCGACGTTTTTTTCGGCGTAGTGAAGTGAACGCTCATAGTTTCCCACGATGGTGTAAAACTCGCACAGGTTGAATTCGGCTATGCCCACCAAGGCGCCCGCCATGGTTCCTTTTGCCCTCAAGCGCTCGCCATAAAGTGCCAGGGTATCTTCCAGTATCTGGATGGCTTTGAATAGATCGCCCTTGTTGTAATAATACATGGCCCAGTTGTTGGCTAACCCTACCCTCATTTGCAAGCTTGACTTGCTGCCGATCTGCTGCTGAAATGCATCCCATTCTTTGAGGTAGGGCAATGCACCTTCCACATCAGTCATTGCCAGGAAATTGTCGACAATCCTGTCGTAAAACGCGGCGATTTTGGGGTTATTGGGGTTGTTGGCCTGTCTGATTTGTAATCCTGTCCTGGCCACTTCGTAGGCCAGTTTCCGATCGTCGTTGACAGTAAGTGCGTTCGAAAGGTATAGGTAACTGTCTGCCAGTGCTTCAGCATGCTTGCCCGGGATCATTTTGTACAATGCCACCCGGCGTTCATAAACGTCGATGCTTTGATTGACAAATCCCCTGTAAAGCAATTCGGCGCCGATGCTGTGATAGTTTTCGCCTATTTGCAACAGTACATTTTCATAAAACAAGGTATCGGTGATGCGGCAGGTATTCAGCTGTGTAACAAGCAGTTGTGCCACTTCCAGGGCCTCCTGTATTTTTCCGGAATCCAAAAGGTCGTTGGACCGGATTAAGGAAGCATTAATCCTGGCGGTATCACAGCCTTCTTGAGCGGCGGCGGAATGCAGAAAAAAATAAAACCCAATGAAAAGGGTAGTAGCCAGTTTTCTCGTCATGCTGTGGTCTTTTTTAGAAGCATTACTATAACGCTAAGCTGTGAAAAATATTCAAAACCAAAGGTTAGGTTTTTGCACCAAACGACACCAATATGAAAAGAGATACAAACACGATCAGTCTTGGAACTTAGTTAGGCTAACCTACGGGATTACAATAGATCCATTATGAACCGGCCTGAAATTTCCAACTGTTCTTAGATGATCTTCAACCTTTCACCACAAAATTGAAATACTATGAAATTGACCTCCGCTCTGCAAATTGCGTTACTGTTTTTCGCCTTTTTTGCCAGCAATTGTAAAAAAGACAAAGACGATCCCAAAGCTACTGTGCTTACCGCCAGCAGCAACATTCAAGGTAAAATTGACGAATACAAAGCGCTGCTCGGTGCCGACAACGGAGGTGTGCCCGGCACACAGGGTGCCACAGGTTTTCGGGAAGTTAACTGGGACGGCCTCAGCGATGCTGAGTGCGCGCCAAACCTGTACCCGCCGGCAACCTTCAACAGTGCCACCGCGCCCCGTTCCCGCGGTATTGTGCTCAGCACGCCCGGTACTGGCCTTATGGTGAGCGCTGACAGCAGTAATCCTACAAACACGCTGCCTTCGTTTGGTAACATTAACGCCACTTATGTCAGTGCATTCCCGGCATTCAGCGGGGAGCGGCTTTTTTCGCCCATAGGCAGCAACATCGCCGACATCCGTTTTTATGTGCCTGGCACTGATACCAAAGCCGTTGTGCGGGGTTTCGGCGCTGTTTATGTAGACGTTGACCGGGTGGAGAATACCGCTTTCGAGTATTTCGATATCAACGATAAATCACTCGGCACGTATGCCACACCCGTGCTCAACAATGGCCATGTGTTTTTGGGGGTATTGTTTCCCGATGCCATTGTGCACCGGGTGCGAATTGAATACGGCAATTCGCCATTGGGCCCCAATGACGGCGGCAGCGTTGATGTTTCCGTCATGGACAATTTCATATACGGGGAGCCACAGGCTGCCCAGTAAGGGTTGCAAGCGGGGGTTTTTCCCTCACAGCAGGTCGGCGCACGGTTTCGTGTTGCCGGCCTGTTTTTTTTAGTGGATGCGGAAATTTCTTTCAAAAACCTGGCTTGCAGGCATTAGGTGTTTCAAGTTGACGACACTAATTGGTATAGAATAACCCGAAGCTATTAACACCTACAAAATTGTCGACTGGTGAAAAATACCCTGCTTTTACTCGCTTGCATCCTAAGCACTTTTGTCAACGCCCAGGGCTTGAAAAACGCCAACAGCGTCGCAAAATCCACGGAGTTCAGTATACCGACATCACCGGCATTCGACTTGCTGGCGGTCAACCCCTCCCAGATCGCCCGGCCGAACAACATCCGGGATTTCAAGGTAGACTGGTCGTTCCGTTCCTGGCGATTGAAGCCGAATATCGCCATTCAGGCGCAACCCGTTTGGGAATTGCTCTACAACAGACCCAACATGAACCGCTACCGCAAGGCATCTCCTTTCATGCGCACGCTTTCCACGCTGGATGTTTCTGCCGGCACTATTGAAGACGACGTGCAAAGCCGGCGAGCATCGGTAGCCGTGAAGCTGAACCTTTTCCGGCAACGCGACCCCTTGAAAGACATGCGGATTTTCGTGGGCATGGACACCACTTACACCAAACGGGCGGAAGCGCAACAAGCGGAACTAAACCGCCTGAAAAGCCTTCGCCGAACGCCCGGCATTCCATTTGATCAAAGAAACCGCCTCTCGCTGCAAATGGATTCCCTCCGCCAGATCATCGACATGGATGCACGGGCCCAAAAGGAAAAGATACAGGCCGTTGCCAGTACCTACGTGAAATCGTACTGGAATGCTTCGCATGTCGATGTCGCCTGGGGCCGCGTATTTGCCTACCAAAATGCCAGCCTCGACAGCCTCGTGTTGCGCGGCCGCGCCTCCGCAGTGTGGCTGAACGCAAGCCTTGGACTTGGCAAAAAAGTGCTGCTCACCGGGGTGGCGAAATACATCATGCAGGAAAAGCTGGATGATTCCAACGCACAAGGCAACATCATGAGCGCGGGCATGGGACTGCGCTACGGAAGCCCCAAGTTCAGCTTCTTTACCGAATTCCTGTATTCCGACACCGATGCCCCATTCGGGTTTGCAGCGCCCGGACTCAACCTGGTGCAAGTCCAGCGGATTTCCATGTCGTACGGCGGCGACTGGCGCATCAACCACAACATTATGCTCTCGTATGGTGTGCGGGTAGATTACTCGGAAGGGCGGAAATTCAGGAACATCCTGCCCGTAGCCGGCATATCCTGCATGATGCGATGATAAAATTCAACTATTTTTCACACATAAAATCAAACACAATGAAATTGAAATCCTTTTCTTCAACTGCCACACTAATTTTGATTGCCACCTTGTTTTTAGGCAACAACCTGTTGGCACAACGCAATTTGCCTGAAAAGAAACCCGACCTGGTACTGCTCGCCGTTTCTGTAAAAAAAGAAAGCACCGACCAACTGAACGTTATCTGGTCGATCCAAAACCAGGGTGATGTTGCTGCGCTGGAAGTTGATAAGTTGCTGTCCTTTATCATCGAAGGTTCCAACAAGCCCAACAGCCCAAGCGCCAACCACATCTGGGAACCCAAACTCGGCCGTGTTGCCCTGAACCTTTCCAAAACCGAGCTGAAACCCGGTGAGATATTGCGGGGCAACACCATTCTACCCTACATCGAGCAGGAAAACTTGGTCAGCCTCCGGGTATCCATCGATGTCAACGACGATTTTTACGAATTGAAAAAAGATAACAACACTTTGGTAACACAATTGGTGGGCAAATAACACACCTTCCTTTCCACATTCAAAAACCTGATTTATTATGAAAAACATCCTTTTCCTGCTCGCACTGCTTGCGGGCGGCCTCCTGCTCCCATGCCAGTCTATGGCTCAAATGCCCACAGACAAGCAACTTCAAGCCATTGAAACCCTGATGGCGCCGACGCGTAAAAAAATTACCGACCTGCTCGAAGCCGACAAGAGCGGCCAGTACGCTACCTACAAAGCTGATTTAGAAGCCATTGGAAAATCAAAGGACCCCGGCGAGCGCAACGAGCTCCTGGTTAAACTGGAGCGCGACCACATCGCATTTATTCGCAGCCACTACAAGAAAGTGGTGGTTAACCACGAAGAACAACGCCAACAAGTGGCGCGCATCCTCGGGCACAACAATTTCAGGTTCGGTGAATTTGCGGATATCCAAATTGACATAATAGGCCCAGGTGTGAGCTTGCCCGACAAGTTTGCAGTAGAGTTTACCTGCCCAATGGAAGTGCAGGATGAAAAATGCAACAGCGTGCTCGCCACGATTTGCGAGGCTCGGGCGAGCGACTGCTCGATGTTCTGCCAAACGATGTCCGAAATAGCAGGCGGCAGCAGGGCCAAGGCAGATGTAGGTGAAAACTTTGAAATTCCGGGCGGATCGTTTACTAAGGTTAAAGTGACCACCAAAACCAATATCAGTTACTACGGCTTTGCCCTTGCCATTGCTGGCTATGCTCAAACCAATGTCAAGTTCGGCATCCGATTTCGTGCGCCTGGAACCGATAAAGTTGTCATAACCAGAGAAGCAATGGCCTTGGCGCCACTGGTTTGGTACAGCAAAATTGAAGGCGATCAGGACGACTATGTTGCAACGGCAACCTTCACCGGAACCTTCAATGCTGGCACAACCGTCACTGCACAGGCGCATAACGAAGCTTTCTCCATTGCCGTTCCGGTATTTGGCTTCTTATGCCTATCAACCGCCTCTACTGGCGAGATCGATTCTATTCGGTTGGAGCTTTCAAATTGAACAGCGTTAAAGCAATAGCCATCCAAAAATCCAATTGAACCACCCAATTCTTCATTTTCAAAAACCATTTGCCATGAGAAATATCGTTTTAGTGCTGGCCTTGCTGGCCAGCAATTTTGCCGCTCAAGCCCAGATTTTACCAGCCCCCGATGACGATCAATTAGCAGCCATTGAAAAAATAATGGCGCCGCAGCGGCAAAGGATACAGGAGGTGTTGAATGCCGACAAATCGGGGCAATATCAAAGATATCAATCCGATTTGGCGGCCATAATGGAAGAAAAAGACCGTACAAAGCAGCGCGCCATGATTGCCCAACTGGACCGCAGCCACAAAACATTCATCAGCAACGCCGTCAAGGCAGCCAAAATAAACATCTCCGAGCTTAAACGGCAGGTTGCGGGCATACTTGGCAGCAACAATTTCACCATGGATGCAATGGGTGGTATCAGCAGCGAGTCTTTTTTGCCGCCAGGGCCTTTCCCCTTGCAGTTCAACGCAGAATTTCAGCCGCCTTTCGCTGTTTTTGAGGAACAGAGCAACCAGGCTTTTCTGACCAATTGCAATGCCAATGCAAACGGAGGTGCCATTACTGCCTCAGCTGCCGCCGAGTTCGACGGCGGTTGCAGGGTAAAGGGATGGACGGGCGACAAGGCGGAGCTTCCTGCCGGGAGCTTTCAAAAGATCAGTGTTTCTTCCCAGTGTGATGCCAGTGGAGATGGATTTGTGTACGCCCTGGGCGGCTACGCCATGTCCAAGTCAAGGATCGGGCTGCGGCTCCAGGGGCCGGGATTCGACCAATTGGTGATCGTAAAGGAAGTATGGGTAATAGCGCCCCTGATCTGGTTCGCGAGTTACAAGTTCGATGCGCCCAATTACCAGGCACAGGTGGAGTTTAACGGAAACTTTTCAGCAGGAAATACTTATACAGCTCAGGCTTATGTAGAGTCCTTCTGCCTTGCTGTACCCTTTCTGGATGCCGGATGGGGCTATACATGTTGCAAGCTTTTCGACTTTATAAAGGTTAGAGCCTCCTTATGAGACCTTCAAGCCGGACGGCACCAGCACGATCAGTACCTTGACGTTGAAAAAGTAAAGTCCACAGTTATTTCCAAATATCCCGAAACCTGCTGGGCAAAAACTTGAACTTGTGGCCCAGCCATTTTTCCAAGGTTAAGGCAACCAGGGCATATCCTTCCGTAACACCTGGCACCGGCACCAACACTACGACGAAGAATGGGAGGAAGCGCGGAATATCTTTGAGCTGTTCCAGCGCTTCCTCCAATTCCGCGGGGGTAGGGTGGCGGTGTGCCGGTGTAAGACGCAGCTTCCCGGAGCCGTGCCGGCCAAACACCTGGAGCATTTTGGTGGTGTCGACACCTTCCATGACAAATGCCCAAACGGTGCGTTGTGGCAAACGAATGATTTCCCGAAGTTTCATGTTAGTGAATTCGGGGTAAAGGTAGGGGGAAAACGGGGGATTTGTAGTGCTGCCGCTTAGCGACAAAAGCCTTACATTTGCCGTTATTGCCTCCAACCTTAAGTTGCGAGTGTATGTGGGTATGCTATCACACAACCAATCCAAACTCCTCTCCTCCTTAGCCGTAAAAAAATACCGCCAGCAACACCAAAAATTCGTTGTGGAAGGCGAAAAGATGGTTGGGGAACTGCTCGGGCAGGCGCGCATAGGCGTGTCGGCCATTTTTGCTTTGGAGCCATGGGCAACAGCAAATGCCGCGCTGGTTCAACCTTTTTTAAATAAATTCAATCCCGTCACAGAAGCTGAGTTGCGGAAAATATCTTCCCTGACTACGCCCAATGCGGTATTGGCCATTGCTGAAATACCGACTGAACCGGTAAACACAGAATTACCCTGCCAAGACCTTTGTCTTTACCTCGACGGCCTCCAGGCCCCAGGCAATTTGGGCACCATCCTGCGGATCGCCGATTGGTTTGGGCTGCCAGCCGTGTATTGCTCCCCTGAGACGGTAGATGTGTACAACCCCAAGGTAGTGCAGGCCAGCATGGGCGCTGTTTTTCGCGTTAAAAGTTGGGAGGCGCCACTGGATTT
The DNA here is from genome assembly GCA_964453475.1 of uncultured Saprospiraceae bacterium. Classification (GTDB taxonomy): domain Bacteria; phylum Bacteroidota; class Bacteroidia; order Chitinophagales; family Saprospiraceae; genus M3007. The sequence continues at coordinate 7,309 of CAYVPM010000065.1, forward strand.
ATTGTTGGAAAATCAGCCTGGTTTGCCCGTTTTGGGCGCAGTTCTGGGGGGCGAAAATGTATTTGAGCTCGCGTTGCCGCCAAACGGCCTGCTCGTCATTGGCAATGAAGGGCGCGGCGTTTCCAATGAAACAGAAGGGCTGCTTACCCATCGCCTCAGCATCCCCCGGCATCCGGCTGGCGGGGCTGAATCACTGAATGCCGGCGTAGCTGCAGGCATATTAGCCGCATTGTTCTCAACTAGTCGTTCAACAGCCGCATTGCGTCGATGAATTAGTGGGGGAAACCCCCACAAACGTCGTACTTTTGCACCGAAACATTAACCAACAACAACTTTTGCAACCATGACTGAATTTCGCAAATACCTCCCGTTGATCCTGCTTGCCTTAGGTGCATTACTTATTTTTGGCATGTGCGGCACTTATAATTCAACTGTAAAAAAAGACGAAGGCGTTAAAGCTGCCTGGTCTCAGGTAGAAAACCAATACCAGCGCCGTGCCGACCTGATCCCCAACCTCGTCAATACCGTAAAAGGGTATGCCGATTTTGAAAAGTCTACCCTCGAAGCCGTAGTACAAGCACGCGCTTCCGCTACCCAAGTGAAACTCGACCCTAATGAACTTACTCCGGAAAACATCCAACGCTTCGAGCAAGCACAGCAGGGCCTTTCCGGCGCCCTCGGCAAATTGCTGATGATCACGGAGAACTATCCGAACCTGAAAGCGAACGAAAACTTCCTTTCCCTGCAGCAGCAGCTGGAAGGAACCGAAAATCGGATTACCGTGGAGCGTAAAAATTTCAACGAAGCGGTTCAGGATTTCAATTCCACCATCCGCCGTTTTCCGACCAACCTGCTTGTCGGAATGTTCGGATTCGCGCCTAAGGGCTACTTCCAATCGCAACCAGGAAGTGAAAGAGCCCCCGAAGTCAAATTTTAGCCATTTGCTGTTGGTAGCTGGCAGAATAGCCATACAGCCTACAGCCTACAGCCCTACACATGCTTTTTACCAAAGAAGAAGAAGTGCGCATCACGGCAGCCATCAAGGCAGCTGAATCCGGTACAAGTGGGGAAATCCGCCTGTTTGTGGAAGAGTTTTGCCTGCGCGACCACCCGGTGGAACGCGCGGAGGAACTCTTCCAGCTTTTTGGCATGTTCAACACCAAGGCGCGGAATGGAGTCCTGATTTATCTGGCCGAAAAAAGCCGCCACTTCGCCATCTGGGGCGATTCCGGTATCCATGAACGGGTTGGCTTCCAGTTTTGGGAACAAGAAAAGCAACTCATGCGGGAACACCTGCAACACGATGAAGCGGCCGAGGGGGTATGTAAAGCAATTGACCTGATCGGCGCCAAGCTGCACGAGTTTTTTCCAGCAGATGAAAACAACAACGAAAATGAGCTTCCTGATGAAATTATTTACGGTTGACGGTGGACGGGTGTGGGGGGTGGGGGGGAGGGGGGCAGGGGGGATG
>CAYVPM010000066.1:0-8742 GCA_964453475.1 uncultured Saprospiraceae bacterium
GCCAGTTAATGCTGGGCACAGACTCAAGGCTGTTTTGGTCTTTGAATGGCACAAAGGTGCGCAACAAGCCGACTTCATCGTTCAGGACTGAAAATGAAGATTGGACGATGTTTTTAAACTCATAGTCAATGTTCCAAAGCCTGTATGTGCCCACAATATGGGCAATATCAGAGACTGAAATGGTTTTGGCTTGTATTTTCTGAATGTCAGATACCCGTTCGCTCCTGAAAGACATTGTGTTTCTGTGCAAGGTTAGATACAGGGAAGTCAAGCCAAGGGGCGTTGATCCAATTGCGAGCGGGTTTAAGGGGCCGATTTCGTCGAATTTTTGTGTGCGGTGCTGCTCCAGGGCTGACCTGTCCAAGCGGTGAAATAAAACCTCCCAGCTAAATAAGCGTTCGGCATCATAAGTGATTCCTTGAAGGAAAACCCGGATTATCGGGTTGTTGATAATAGGTTCCTGCCTTTTTACAGATCCCATCAGGCTAATCCGGCGGCCCAGGTCGCGCCCTTTGCCATATCCATACAGCCAACCTTCCTCCATCCAAACCTTGCCTTCATAGGTGTCGTCTTTCGTTGCGTTCTTCTTGGCGTGAACACCTTCGACAATTACCTCATGCTGGCCTTTGGCGTCATAGGTGTTCGACACGCGCAACAATATTGTCTTAATTTTGAAATCGGCAAAGCTGAGGTAATAGCCTACAAAGTTTGTGTAGGAGTCCTGGTAAGCATGCTCGATTTCAGCCATGTCGGCTCCAATGTACTTAAGGAAGATATCCCTGTAATGTTCTTTGAATGGTATTGGTTCAAGCGGGTTTTTTTTTGCCTCATGGTTTTTTTTCCACAGGTAATTCCCTTCAATAACTTGATGTACCTCGCGTTTGCCCAGGCCTTTGTCCTTTAAATATTTAGTGACGACCTCCTGTACTTCAGGTTTTTTACACAAATAGGTTCGAATCGAATCAAATTCATTGGAGTCATATGTGCCATAGCCATAGAGCACCGCATCGTTGACATATTCATAGGGTTTGCCCTTTTCCAACAGGTACTCCTCCTTAAACTTGTCAATTACGCGTTGGGTAATATATTTGACAATATTGGGCAACATGGTGTTGCCTTTCGCGAATCTTTTAGCCATGGCATCTTCAATTTAATGTAAAGATAATATTGGAATTATTCCGGGAATCAGTTCTGGAATAAATAATGGAATTAATAAAATTATTATACTGCTTTTTAATAGCGCATTTCCCTTGATATTTGTTTTGTAATAATCAGATCATACAGATTGAAATGCGCTAACAGGTTGATTTTCAATTAAAAATTTTTTCACTAATTTTTTTGAATATGGGTCAGGTTAATTACATCCGCTCTATTTCTATCGTTGAGGCAAAAAAAGAAATGAAAAAATGGCCGTATGCCGATGCCGTTGCACTAATTGACATCGAGAAAAAAGTCGTACTCGACCATTGTGGCTTTGCCCGTCTAATTCCTGGGGCAAATGTAGTTGACCTCGCTTTTTTGCATGGGTTGGCGTATAACTCCATGTACAGAACGATACTAATATGTTTGCTCAGGGCATCAAAAGAAGTTTTGATGGAAAACAAACACCATAGATTGGACAATACAGTACTGGAAATACAATTCCCTAGCAGGGTTCAAAGGACAAATCAACAGAACGTCTGCGAGTTTAGGTTGTTGGAGGTTCAAAGCGAGCCAGTTTTACTGGTTTACGAAGGTCCTGAAACAGCAACATTAGGGTCAATAGATACTTATTCGGTAAAGTCGGTCTTTTTCCCGGAAGAATATTTCCAGGAAACGGCTATCATAAAAAAACAGGGCAAGGGCGAGTTGCACGAAGAATCCTTGATGGTAAAGGAGATTGCCACGCCTTTCATTGCCACCAAACTTTTGTCTCTTTACACGCCCCGTCAGAATGATGTTTTAGAATTATTGGCTTATGGCAAAAAGCCCAAAGAAATTGCGTCACTACTTACCAAAACGACGGGCGCCAGTGTTACAGAAAGCACAATAATCACCCATATTAGAGACATCAACCGAATAACCCACGACTGGCTTCCTGCACACAATGCAGCAAAAGTGGCAAGGATATTCAAAAAAATGGGCTGCTTCTAATGCATAATGCGTGGCGTGTCTTCCTGGGCTTTCTGGCGTTTTTGGTCAAGTAACCTGCGTTTTGTCTCCGCTTTAAGCCAGGTCATTGCTTTTTTTGTGTCTTCTTTTGCGAGCAGGTCGTACAGGTTGTCCTCCTTTTCATGAGAGTCAAAGTAGGATGGTTCTTGTGGGCCAGATATTTTATCTTTTTTGGCTTCCCGCCGGCGTTCTCTGAACGCCTTCATTTTGGCGCCATGTTCCTGGCAGCTGACATATATTTCCTCAAACAATTGTTCCGGAGGGATTTCCAAACTCCTTTTCCAAAGGTACTCTTGCGCCTCTTTGTTTTCTTCGATATTGCTGATATCAGGAGTAATAGGTTGTTGATGAATTCGTCCACCTATGAACAACAGCTTTTTGCGTCCCATTGCCATTTGATTTAACACAGTTTCGCCGCTGAATCAAGCAAAACATGCGATTACAAGAAAAAATATTCATATCAGGCTTGTGCGTTCACAAGCACACTAATTGGAGGCCAATAAGCTGGTTACATTTTGCCTTATGCAAGCTTCTTAATCACAGGCAGCCCCATAGTAGGCAAAGATAGTTGGAGTTGGCAGTAAAAAGCAAGCAATGACAAAAAAGATTTTTTCATGAAAATAGGACGTAATTCAGAAGTTTTTCGAGGAACACCGAATGGAAACCGGGGCAAGTTAAAGGGCATGTTTTAGCGCGGGAAATACCTACAATAGGTATAGCATGACTGCACATATGATCGGATTTTTGTAGTGTCAACATGCATAAAATGTTGCCAGGTCATTCACTAATCAAAAGTCTTGATATGGAAGCCAATACCTTAGTACTTATGTGCATCACTTTTTGTGTCTCATTTGCTTTTGCTTCTTTAATTAACCGGCCTCGTGTAATCATCCAAAATGGCCAAAATGAGGGGCAGTCTGGTTTTAGCATGGCGCTTTTGGGACTGCTCGTGCTGGCGGGCTTGGCAGCTTGGCTTTTTTTGCCGGAGAAGAGCCTTGAGTCAGGGAAAGTTCCATTAGAGGAAATTCCTGCAGCGCCTCACCTTGAACAAGTAAATTCCTTTCACAGCGATAATCAGCTCGAACTGTAGCTACTTCCCGATTGATGTAAGCCCGTGCTGGTCCATACGGTTCAAATCTTTGTTGCGAGAATCAAACGGAATAACAGGCGGCTGGCCGCTGTCTACCCAAGGTAGGTATAGAAAGCCTCGTCGCCTCGCAAGACCTTTGCAGTATCATCATTCAAACGACCTCAGCTATAACCAGCGAAATCACTTGCTGCACACAATCTAACCTAATCTCAGTCCCAACCTAACATCCGGGAAACGCTAATCCCCCACACCTGCTTGCCACAGCAAGCCTGGTACCCCTATGCCTTTCGGCCACTGACAAAATCAATTTTTTCATTCAATCAAACTTACTATCAATTATGAAAAATGCATTCAAATTCAGCGGCCTGCTTTGCTTTGTAGCCATCCTGCTCAGCAGCACCTCGTCCGTTTTCTCCGCCCCGGCGCAAAGTGGCACCCTCACACCCTGCTCCAGCCCAACGGTTTCCATTACGGGACAAACCGCAAACAGTATATCGTTTGCCTGGGACGCGGTGCCGGAAGCCACTGGCTACAAAGTCTGGTACGTTCGGACCAACGACAATACCACAAGCCAACAATATTCCACCGGGAACAATTATTTCAGCTACTCTGGCCTGGCGTCAGGTACCTATCAATTTTATTTCGTCACCGAATGTGCAGCGGGGTCCTCAGCTTCCATTGTGATAGAAGTGATGATATAGTGCCATATTCGCAACATTTTTCTCTGACATGGCACTAGCCAAAGCCATTGCTGCCGCCCGAGTCCCCAGCGTCACGGGCGGCAGCAGCCTTTTCCAGCAACCAGGCCCGAAAAGATAAGTCCGGAGTCTTTTGGATGTCCAAATAGATTTTTTCAGCATCTTCAGTCCCCTTGGCCAACCTTTTGACAATGGCCACAAAGTTCAGCGTAGCATCCATGACTTTTTTATGGCCACCCCGATTGCGCCGCAGGTAACTTGCCAATGCATCGCAAAGGCTCAAGATAAACTGTTGCGGTTGATGCAGTTCATAATGGCTCATGATGATCAGCGATTTGGAGCGCACAGCATAAGGCGGGTCAATAAAATCAACATGCATCAACTTGTCCAGGGTTAACGGAAAGTCTTTCCTTTCAAATGCTACAATGGCTTCCGAAAGCGACAAGACTTCGCCCCGAATGTCGTTGGAGAGGAACTGGGCGGTCATTTTGATGAAGGTGTCGGCCCATTCTAAATCCTTCGCCATGCACGCCGCTCCCACAATGTTGTTGAACTGGGTACCCGACATCAGGCCAGAATTTGTAAAAACGCCGTACTTCACCCCGAATTTGTTCAATTGATGCACCTTCTTCCAAAACTCCAGTCGCCCTTCCCTGATTTTGATAGAGGCGTAATTGTGCAGGTATGAAAAGATGACGTAAAGCTCGTCGCCATTGATAATATCCGCGTTCTCGAACAGCAAGGCCTCTACAAGTTCATATTTGTTGCTTTCCTGCGGGCTGGTCAGCAACAGATAGGCTTCGCTGTACAAATTGATCAGCAGGTGCATTTTAGGGTCGATTTCCGGGGGGACATTGTTTTTAACCGCTGCGCCCTCTTTTCCAGGGAACACGTTGTTGATATTGGCCAACTCGCAAGCAAGCTTGTGTTTAAGGAGCGTATAAAACAAGTCCAGGTTCTGGTTGCACTGGTGGAGTATTTCGAAGTTCGACTGGGCGACATTCAAACTTGGGTGGTAATAATACAGGTAGTCGGCAAGTAGGTGCTTCAAAAGGGCAATTGTGCTATCTTGAGCCGTTTTTTTTATCCCGTCGCGCATTTCCCCCGCAGTCTTCTCGAAATCAGATTCCAGGCCCCGTTCCAACAAAACGGAAGCCCACAAATATTGCGCTTCCAGGGTGTTTTTCGACAGCGTTTTTTGGATCAGAAATTCTTTCAGTGCGAGATTCAGGTCGGAAAGTATATTCAACAGCTTGTTCCGGTTGTTCTCCTGGGCGTCGATGGATTCTTCAAAGATTTTTTGATAGGCAAAAGCGATCTCCAGCTTTTTTGTGTCGCGGTACAAAGGGTGAAACTTGCGGATGTAGCCAAACACCTTTACCGGCAGTTCTTCAGGCTTGTGCAGTCGGCTGAGCTGTTTGTAAAAAGCTGCCGTCTCTTCCCGTTTCAAAGTGCGCAGCAGGCTGAAAAGTTTAAGGTTTTCCATTAATTTTGCGATAAATAACGGGGAAAAGTATGCAAAAAAAATTAACTCAGTGGGACTAAATGGATATTTTTGTTAAAAATAGATATTTTTTCACGGTGAAGGCTCTCAATTTTAATACATTTCACTTAAAAAACATCTGCTATGTTTGAAGCTCTGTGGGATCAAAAAATTTTGGCAAAAAATCCAGTCACAACCTTTACCCGAAAAACCCAGCCACTATATGGCTAAACGCTTCAAACAACATGCTGTCACCCTTGGTATTGCAAGAATAGCAAAAGACTCCAATGGAACGCGGATTGAACGGATTTTAACTGATTTTTCTCAGCACTCAATAAGCCGTGTAGCCTGATTGGTTCACCATTAGCGCTCAGCAAACGGGGGTGGGGGTGGCCAGGGAAATGTTCCACAGTTTCCCGAATTCAATGGGTAAGGAATGGAGGCAATCGACCGTATTATGGCGGGAGCACCGCAACAAGAGCTATGTTTATATATGTCCGGGGCTGGACGCCTGAGAATGGCTGGCGCCCTCCCCGGTTTTTATCTTTATCGAATTATCCCTTTATCGAATTATCCCATTAAAAAAGCTTCCACAGAAGCCAGCAACTCCTCCGGCTTGTCTGCGTGCACCCAATGCCCTGCACCCTCGATGGTCACAATTTCCGCCTGCGGGAACAGGGATTTGATGTTGGGCTCATCCTGTGGTTTGATGTAATTGGATTCGCTGCCACGAATAAATAATGTTGGTTTATTGAATGGTTCTCCCGAAACAGGCGCCAGAATGTCCTGGAAGTGTTCCCACAATACGGGCAGGTTCATTTTCCAGGTATAAGTTCCTTTTTCCGTCCTGGTAATGTTTTTCAACAGGAATTGCCGGGTGCCGGTGTCGGCAATATGCGTGGAAAGGTAGGCCTCTGCTTCTTTTCGGGAAGCGATGCCGGGCAGGTTCATATCGCGCAAAGCCTGAAAGATATAGGAATGGTTGTCATCAGATTTGCCGGGATCCATATCTACCACGACGAGGCGTTCCACCATATCGGGATGTGAAAGGGCCAGTTGCATGGCTACTTTGCCGCCCATGCTATGGCCGATGAGGTGGGCGGAAAACATCCAGTGCGCTTCCATAAAAGCGCGGATGTCTTCGGCCATTTCGGGGTAGGAGTGGGTGGGCAGGTGGGGCGAGCGGCCGTGGTTGCGCAGGTCAGGCGTGACGGCCAGGAAATGCTCCGACAGCTTTTTGGCAATGGTCTGCCAGTTGTCGGAAAAGCCAAACATGCCGTGGAGGATGATAACGGGGTCGCCAGCGCCGAATTCTCGAGAATAAAGTTCCATATCAGACAGGCAAAGGTAGGGCCATCTGTCCGAAGCCAGCGCGGCAAATTCTTTGAAACACGCAAAGGCGGGTCAATATGAGTTTTGTTGGTGGGGAGACAGCGACAGGCTTCCTTTTTGCTCGTTCAAACCCGGCACTTGGGGCTATGAAACACCCATTTGGCTAAATTAAGCGCGGTTTCGCTAAAAAGAGGCTAATTTCGCGCCATTCCAAAACGTATAGTCAAGGCAAGGTGGCTGTGAATGCAGAAATGCTACATTCATTTTTAAATCAAGCTTTTATTTTTTACCCGCCGGAGCCCTTTTCAGGGTGTAGGAGGTCACTCAAATCATTCACAATCACTTTAATCACAGTATAAATAATTGCTTTTTAGCACGATGAATCGCAAAACTCTTCTCATACTGGCAGCCCTGCTGGCCGCAGGATTTGCCGTTTGGTTTTTCTTTTTGAAAAAAGATGCCGGCCCAAACCCGGCCGATAACCCTGCATTTCAACAAGACCCGGAACTTTCAGCCCTCAATGCCATGATTGAAAAATATCCGGGCAATGACACCTTATTGTACCGTCGCGCCCTGGCCTACTACAACCTGGAGGCCTATGACGAAGCGCTGCTGGACCTGAATGCGGTGATGAAACGGGATTCCATGCAGCCGGCTTATTACCATCTGTTGGCCGACGTGCTGCTCGATTATGGCCGCCCCAACGACTCCAGGCGCGCCATCGAAGTGCTCAAACTCGCTGCCCAGCGCTTCCCCGACCGCATCCCCACCTTGTTGAAATTGAGCGAGTTTCAACTGGTCGTCAGAAAACACGGAGATGCCCTGACCACCCTCGACCAGATACTCCAGCGCGACCCGCAAAACGCAGAAGCATTCTACATGGCTGGTCGGGTTGCGCTCGACAAAGGGGATACTACTTCCGCTTTGGCATCGCTTCAAAAATCGGTTAAAATTGATTCCGACAACGGCGATGCCTGGATGTTTCTTGGGCGCATTTACAGCAACCGCAACAACCCCACGGCCATCCAGTGTTTCGACAATACCTTGCGCCTCGACTCTACCAACCTGGAAGCCCGGGAGTTCAAAGGCGCTTTTTACAAAAGGCGGGGCGAATTTGAAACAGCCTTCAACATCTACCGCGACATCATTACCCGCAACCCTGACTATCCCAACGCCTATTTTGACATGGGCATGATGTACCTTGAAATGGATTCTTTGTCAAAAGCATATTCCAGCTTCGATATCGCTACCAAAACCGACCCGCTGTTTGTCATGGCTTACTACTGGAGAGGCGTTGTTGCCGAAGAGCAGGGTAACCCCGCCGCAGCCCTCGCCGATTACAAACAGGCTTACGGGATGTCGCCGGGGTATAAGGAGGCCAAGGAAGCGAAAGAGCGTTTGGAAGGAAAATAGGTTTCAGGGTTCGCGCGCGCTGTTGCAAATATTGAAATACAGTTTCAAGGTCGCGCGCTACGCATCAAAATTTTTAACAAACAAATGCAGCAAAACCACCTTTATTAGCACCAAATAAAGAAAATGAATCCTGTTCAGGCGCCAGCCGATCGCGCAACCCTGAATCCTCGAAACCTCTTTGCCCTATGCGACTCATTTTTTCTGCGCTCTTCATGATTTTGGGCCTTCATGGCGATGCACAAAACCTCGTGTTTAACCCTTCATTCGAAGAGTTGAAGCCACGCGCCATTATTGTGGCTTGCGAATTCATGCAGTATTCCACTTATTTTGATGAAAAAGTCAGGTTTTGGACTACTTCCAGGGATATGACTCCTGATCTGCTTCGGGCCGCCGAGAACTGCCCCTGGCTTTCACAGGCGCACACGGGTGAACAATGCCTGGGTATTATAAACTACCTGCCCGCCAATGACATCGGCGAGCGGGAGGATTACCGTGAAACCGTGCGTGGCAGGCTCCGGGAACCCTTGAGGCCCGGAGAACGGTACAAGGTGGAATGTTGGGTGCGGGAAGAGGAG
>CAYVPM010000067.1:0-4980 GCA_964453475.1 uncultured Saprospiraceae bacterium
GGTCCGGTGCCACACCCAGCCCTGGGCATCTACAATTTTATTTTGCTTGAAAGCAGCTTCGTTGTTCCAATATTGCCGCAGCACGTGGTCGCCCGCAACCGTGATCTCGCCAACGCTTCCGGGAGCCAGGGAGATGACATCAAGGTCGTCCGCGGTGACTGGCGCATCCGCAATGGGAATGATTTTCAAGGAGATTCGCTGAAAGATTTCCCCTACGCACAAACCGCCAATTTTTATCAAATCATCCTTGCTTGCCAAATCCCCGATGCTCGCTGTGGCAATCGGCTCTGCTTCAGTGGATCCATAGACGATGCCTATTTGCGCATCCGGGAAACCGGCGCTCAGTTTTTGTGCATCATCCGGGAACACCGGGCCGCCGCCCGTGAATATTTTTTTGACGCTTTTTTTCCGTTGAAGGTCAGGGCTGTCGGCCAGGCGCAGCATCAGGTATGGCGAACCGATCAGCACATTAACCTGGATTTTTTGAACCAGGGCCAGCATTGGTTCAGGATTGAACCGCGCGGCTTTTTTGGTGTTGAATTTAGCGATTACCGAACATGCCCCGGAACCAAAATTAATCAGCAGCACAATGGGAAGGTTGGTCATCACCACATCGCCTGATTGCGGCTTTATCTCCTCAATTAAAGCTTCAAACTGCGCTTTTAGAAAGCCGTGTGAGCGGCTTGCCGCTTTGGGGGTTCCCGTGCTACCAGTGGTAAAGGTCAACAATGCCAGCTCCTCAGGTTTTGCCGGATATATGTCCGGGCAGCTTTCAGTCTTTGAGTAATTCACCCCAAAATGCAAAGGGATACGTCGGATGACAGGGACAAAAAAAGCCAAAACGCGAAACCAAAACGGCGCAATAAAGCCCTTGCAATCAGCCAATTGGCAGCATAATTTCAGGCGTTTCAGGCTTACCCATTCATCCAGGAAAACGGCCGTTGCCCCAATCTGGAACAAAGCCAGCACCACGATGTACAACGCCTCCGACATCGGCACGAATACCAAAACCCGGTCACCAGGTTTCAAGCCCTTTGCCTTAAATTCGGCAGCTTTAGCCCGTACCGCCGCTTCAAAGTCGCGAAAGGAAAGCCTTGATGTTTCGTTGGCTATGGCTGTTGCCTCAGGCATTCGCTGGGCTGTATGGAAAAACAAGGTTGAGATGTTCATGCCATTCGTTTAAAAAACCACATTCGATCATAAAGAACTGTGGGAAAACAACAGGTAACGCTTATAAGGTTCACCCCAAAATTTTGAAGAGCTGACAACTGATGGATTGTCAGCGCGCATGAGCGCGTGCACCATCTTGTCATAGCCGCGATCCAGTAGTGTGCCGACAATTTTGACGCAGAGCAAATCGCCCAAGCCGCGGTAACGGGCGCCGGGCAAGCGCGCCAGAGTTTTTACGACGGCTGTTTTGCCGCTGGGGTCAAGTTTGTCCGGATAGGCTAAAATCATCCCGCATATTTCGTCTCCTTCCTGCACGACATGCACGAGGCTGGGGTCGAGCAGCCCCATAAGCCTCCTGTTTTTTTCTGCAAACACAGCATCCGGAATTGCTGTAAAAAGAAAGGCGGATTGAAAGGAACTGGTATTGAATTTTGCCATGCGGAGCAGTTCTGCCTCCGGGTTCCCAGCATCCAGGTTTCTGAATGACAAGCCCATATTTTCGAATGCAGCCTGGGCCTTGGTATGATCTTCCCGGTTGCTTTCATGGAGATGGGCCAAATTCGAAACGTAGGCCATCAAGGGTAAAAAGCCTGCCTGTTGCCATTGCTGCGGATAATAAGGCAGCGCAAAGGGCTCAAAAAGGAATGGACCCAGCGCGTCGCCTTCTACCACGAACCGGTATGTTTGCCAGGTGCTGCCATCCATTGGGCCAACGACGGCAGCTCCGGGGAAATGGGCGTGGATATGGGCCAATGCCGACTCCAGCAGCGTGGCGCTGGCGACTGCATCGTCCACGCACTCATATGCGCCAATGGCTATCGCTTTTTTGCCATCGAGGAAAAGGCCTGGATTGTTGTAAACCGCAACCCTGCCCAGCAATTGCCCTGCCGTGCCATGCATCAAGAACCCTATTTCCAGAAAATCAAGGGCATAAGGTTGGCTTTGTTTGATCGAAAGGGCTACCCCCGGGTACAAATCTGGAATTATCGCGTCGAATTCCGGGCCAAAAGGGGGATGTTTTATGTTTATTTCCATGGGTTCAAGCAATTTGGGTTAAGCCCACTGCAGTACCAACAAGGCAGTCACCGGGATCGTCAGGTTGTCGAGTCCATGGCCACTTATGGCCTCGGCGGCGGTGCTGGCCAAGCCAACCAGCAGTGCCAGCACCAGTACGTTGCCCGTTGACCCAAAATACCCGGTGGAAAAGGATAACAGCAGGGTAAGGCACACGGCGACAAGAAAGAAAACCAGGGATCCCACCAAAGTTTTGTTTTGGTACAACTTTATACCCTGAAAGCGCTTTCCAGCCAAACAAGCGGCAGGGTCAGCCAAGGCCATGATAAGAATGGGCAAATAATATTGGATCAATTGCCGAGACTCCGCGTAACGCCAAAAACACAGGCAAACCACAAAAGGAAACATGGTACTGCCATAGCTCACCCTGTCGATGGCGTGAATGGAGCGCAACAGCCCTGTGTACTTGGTAATCACCAGAATGACCAGGAACAAGCCGCATATCAGGGCCACTAGCCAAAAATCCTGCAACAAGAATGGAAAAGACAGAGACAAGAGCCCCGCCCCGGCATGTGCCACTTTTCTGGAATGTTCCGCCTGCCAGCCCCGGCGGTGGTAAAGCCATTCGCAAAGCGCGAATAAGCCCAGAAATACCGGCGAGAGGAGCAGCAGGTTAATGGTCTGTTGTTGCATCTTCTAAAATATTGACGATGAACTTATTGTAAAAAAAACCCCGGTCTGTATCACGTGGCAGGATGTTTATGATGGGGTCGTTTGACAAACGCCCCGGCATTATTTCAGCCATGTTTCTGGGCACCATCAGATTCCAATATGCAAACCTTGCCCCGGGCTTTGCGCCCGCCAGCAATTGTGCTGCAACCAATTTGAAAGTTGAGTCATCCATGTATTCAAAAATATTGGACAAGTTAAAGCAGTCAAATTTACCCCATTGCTCGATCGCCGCCTCCGCAAACCCATGGTGCAATTGCAGGCGGTCGAGCCCGGCCTTTATTTTTTCGTAATGGTCGGGTTGAACGTAATCTGGCAGTGTTTGCCCAAAGGAACCTGTCAGATTGAAGCGCAAGATATGATTGTTCTGTGCCGCAGTGCTGCTCAAATGCCGCTCCGCTTGATTGAAAATAAATTCACCCACTGGGATGTTCACCTCTTTCAAAAAAGCGGGATCCCGACCAGCTTTCCCCATGACGAATTTGGAAAAAAATATTTTGAAAAGCATACGCCAGCGCCAGGTATTCCACCTTTTTTGGTAAAAATCATGCTGCTCAGCAGCAGATTTTGTCCGTAAAAGCTCCTCAACTGTTTTTTTAGCGTGTATAAATGGCAGCACCCAATGGGCGAATAATTTGAAATAACGCTCAAATTTACCGGCATGTACAATGCCGTTCTCCAATATCGCCGTGTTTTGCTGCCAATATTGCAAAGCGGCCGGAGAGAGTGACGGGGCTATTGTTTCAAAAGCCGCCAACCTCGTTGCTGAAGGCGTAAATCCGGCAATAGCCAAATAAGCTTCCCGGTCCAGATGGCGCATGGCCTCGCGCTTTAATGCGCAAAGGTGCAATTGGGGCGCATTGATATCCACTGCTACCACAATTTCAGGGTCGCTTGTTAACAGCATAAACGCGTTATCCCCCGCAGATGCAATGCTCAAATGCCGCTCCCCTGCCCTGGCTGCGAGGCCCTTCAAGAGTAAGGCCGCATCTTCCCATACATTGGCATATCGGATGTAATCGTGTCGGACTTTAGATAGATCGCTCATTCAATACTATGACTCGTTTGATTTTTTTGATAGACAATTGATGCCTCGTATACTATGATTAAAGTGATTTTGAATGATTTGAGTGACCTCCTACGCCCTGAAAAAGGGCTTCGGCGGGTAAAAAACAAATGCCTGATTTAAAAGTGATTGTAAAATTTGTTCATTCACAACCACTATGCGTTGACTATAACATCAAAATATCAATACGGTGCCGGTCGTACCGTTCAACTCAACCTCATCCCCTGTTTTCAACCTTGTCAGCAGCCCGCTGATACCGACGACGCAAGGCATCCCCAGTTCCCTGGACACAATGGCGGAATGGCTCAACAGGCTTCCCCTTTCTACCAAAACCGCAGACGCAGAGGGAAACAAGGCAACCCAACCCGGGTCGGTAGAAGACGTCACCAAAATATCGCCTTCGAGCGAGCGCAGTTCATCGGGGCGATGCACCACGCGCACACGCCCGCGTACAACGCCGGCGGAGCAACCGAGCCCCTGGAGCGTATTTCCCTGGTCGCTTCCTGTTACCACACCTTTTTGCTCCACAGCCGCCGCCCTGAAATCATTGGCGTGATACACCGTACCAAAAGTGGTGATGCGTTCCGGCAATGGCGTTTCAGCAGCGTATTGCGCGTATTCAGCTTTCCGCAGCTCTACCAGTTCACGCAGGTTTTGGCTCACGGCAGTCCCTTTGATAAAATCAAAAATCTCTTCTTTAGTCAAGTAAAAGATGTCCTGGGCTTTTTCCAATATGCCCTCACTGGCGAATTGCCTTCCAATGCCCGAAAATATGCGCCGAACTACGCCAAAGCCTCTGGTGCGCTCGTAGCGGAGGTTTTCCCGGCCCGAGACCAGGACGCGGGTAGTTTTCAAAATCCAATGGAAGAACCATTTCTTCAAAGGAGCGCGTTTGAAGGCGGATGCGACCTCGTTTTCTGCGCGTACCCGGATTGCAGCATCATCCTGGGCGCCGCGCGGAGGCAGTGCCTGGCTGGCATAAGATTGCAAAATGGCGATGA
>CAYVPM010000067.1:4990-8739 GCA_964453475.1 uncultured Saprospiraceae bacterium
GCTCGGGTTCCTGGGTATAGGTGATGGTTTCGAGCTTCAATTCTCCCACGGTGCGTTCGCCAAAAGCCTGCAGGTATTCCTGCACCAACGTATGTACTTTCGGAAATTTAGCCAAATTGTTCCAGACTGTCAATGCCTCCTGTTCCAGAAAATAGGCCCTGGCATCGGGGTCAGCGTGCAAGGCGTCGGCAATGGCCAATATGCGGCGCACGGGTTCGGTGGAAATAATGTCGCGGCTGCCGGTCAACAGGTCGTTGTGCAGGCTGGGGTTTTCGGGGTTGATGCTGGCACACTTCTTTTTCAATATTCCGAAAAAAATCATGGCGAAAAAGTCGTTCACCAGCGGCGCCTTCCATTTTTTCAACAGGAAGTTTTCGAAAAACAGGTAGCGTTGCATGGATGCGTCCGGGCGCATGGTATCAAAGTCAAGTCCTTGATATTCAAGAATGATCGAATCCAACGTGGCTTTGAACTTTCGACGCTCCGCAGGGAGTTGGAAAAAAAGGCCCAGCATTTTGAACACCGACCACAAAAGCCTGGCCCATGCGCGGATATTGCCCACTTTCTCCGCATCTTCCGGCAAGTCGAAGCGCTCTTTCACCCCCATCATCGTTTCCATAAACCGGGCGTTGACACGGTAGCCAGGCAGCATCGCCAATGCGCGGTACCAGCTTTCCAGGTTGTAATACACCCTGCCGCGCAGGAGGCCGAGCATGTTGGCGAATACTTGCCCCTCCCGCTCAATCACCTGTTCAGGAACCCCCATGATGGCTGACATCTGCCGATACACCGCTTCGTACATTTTGATGATGAAAGAAAAAGTAAGGGGTGTGGTCACGCCTGGATAGGACTCAATGATGTTTGAATTGTCCCATACGATCCGGTGGGCAGAGCTGTCTGGTAATTTCCCCAATTCCGTCACCGGGCGCGTTTGGAGCAGGTACAGCTGCTCTTCGGCAAAGGCAAACTCTATGTCTTGCGCCCCCCCCAGTGCCCGGTTAAGCTGTTGAATGAGGCCTGTTAATTGAAATATTTGCACATCACGCAGCGCTGGTGAATCGCGGCTTCCCGGTGGAATACATCTATAGAGTTTTTTTTGCTGTTCCAGGTCATAATACAAGCCCTTTTCTTTTTGAACGATGGTTTTGGAAATAGTGCCGGCCCGAATAACATAAGTATCTGCATCCAATTCGCCGGACACGAGGCCCTCACCCAGTCCGTACACCGCGCTGAGCACCACCGCGTCGCGCCAGCCTTCCGTGGGATGCAGGCCAAAACCCACGCCCGCAACATCCGCAGCTACCATTTCCTGGATAATTATGGAGATTCCCCCACCCTTCCAGTCCAGTCCGCGCTCCAGGGAATATGCTTTTACCTGATCGCTGTAGGCAGAGGCCCATACTTTTCGAATGGCAGCCACAAGGTCTTCTGGCGCAACATAAAGTTCCGTAGCATACTGCCCGGCAAAGGAGTGCAGGGCGCCGTCTTCAACGATACCGGAGGAACGAACGGCAAAAAATCCCGGAGCTTTGTCTTTCCCTTTTTGGAAAAAAGCCAGGATTTCATGCGTCATGGATTCTGAGAAAGCAAATTCCAGAATAGTCTGCCTAAGTCCATCTATATCAAGGCTTTGCGGCAAGACCTCAGACAAGGAATCGTGCGGAATGACGACAAATGGCGGCACCTTGAACCCCAGGTCGTTCAACCGGGCAAGATTTCCTGCCTTGCCGCCCAAACGATGCCAGTTGTCGGAATATGGCGGAATTAGGATATTTATATTTTTCATAAGGAAGTTAACTGAAAAGTGCTTTCAGCATGGGCACTCCGCCCAAAGACAAATACATGGAGATCGTCCAGAATGCGGAAGCATATTCGATAAATTTGGCTCGTTTGGGAGCGGGTTTCCGCAAAAAAAGCCCTGCCGTAAATGCACACAGGCAAAAGACTGCCAACAGGAAAACAAGGGTGCCAGCCCCAAACCCGGCATAACGGGCCGCCACTACCGCCAAACCTAAGGTAAATGCCAAAACAGCAACCCAAAGCCAAACGGCGCGTTCCGTTCCAAGCTGTGTAGTATAGCTTAGAACGCCCTCCGATTCCTGCTCCGGCGCTTTTATTTTTCTGCCTATTTCCAGCACAATGCCGTTGAAATAGGAAACTGCGAAAAAGAAGATCAGTCCATTTGGCGGAAAAACACCCGCCAAATGCCAGTCGAGGCCGGAAGCGTACACATCCACCAAAGGGATGATGAACATGTGCGAGGTCACGTACCAGAATTGCCGCGCTTTCAACCAATCGGCCACGAAAAACTCTTTGCCCATCAGGCATAAATAAGCAATGACCATGAAAAAAGCCGGCAACATGGAAGGCAACCAGATGGCCTGAACCATAATTTGAAGGCCAAAAACCAGCCACCCAACCCGCTTCAATTCGCCCAGGGTGATGAGGCCGCGTGGCACGGGTAGTTCGGGCCGATACCGCGCATCGTCTTCCGCGTCTTTATGTTCATCAAAAATGCGGACCAGGAAAAAGAGCGTCACAGTAATAAAAACGCCTAAACCATAGGTTTTGAAATCAATAAACCCTTCAACGCCACGGCAAATACGGGAATAGGCGATGGCAGAAAAACTGAACGCGGCGATCAAAAGGCCGTGGGCCAGAAAAGGGAAGCGCTCGGCTTGGTAGGTCAGAAAACGCCGAAAAAAAGAGGTGTTGTTCATTTGTTATGGTCAACGCAAAGTGGTTGTGAATACAGGAATGTTGCAATCATTTTAAAATCAAGCATTTGTTTTTTAGCCGCCGAAGCCCTTTTCAGGGCGTAGGAGGTCACTCAAATCATTCAGAATCACTTTAATCACAGTATATATTTTCAACGGGTTTCACTTATGCCTTTCTTCCCAGGGTTTTGTGGGCTTGGGTAAAATGCCCTTCTGCCAGCGCGGCTATAATGGACAATTCGCCGGCCAGGACAGTTGCCGCACAAATTTCGGCGAACTTGTTGGCAGTCCCTGGCCCTTGGCAGTCCATTATGGCCAGGCATTGTGATTGGGTATGTAGCGCTGTGCCGCCGCCAACGGTTCCTACGATCAGGTTGGGCAATGTGACCGAGAAATATAAGTCTCCCCCTACTTTTTGTGGCGACACTTCAAAACGGTTGATGCCGATAGCAGCTTCGGCCACGCAGGCCACATCCTGGCCGCAGGCGATAAAGATGGCTGCCAGCCCATTGGCGTAGTGACCATTTATGCCAATGGCGCCCGACTGGATAGCGGCCAGGGTGGCGTTTTCATAATAGCGTTCCAGCGCTTCCGGCGTAGATTTCAACACCCCTTGTACAATTTCCCTCGGCACAAAAACCTCAGCCGAGACCCGTTTGCCACGGGTACGCAAAAAGGCGTTGACGACGGCTTTTTTGTCGCCCGAGAAATTGCTTTCGATGTACCAGAACTTGGGCTTTACGGGCATATTGGCCAATATCCACTCACACAAATGCTGTGTGCAGATGGTCACCATGTTTTGGCCTGCCGCATCGCCCGTTTTATATTCAAAGCTCAGTATGACCTGGTTGCCTTCGATGTTTGGCTCGATATCGAGCAGTTCGGCATAGCGGCTTACATTGCCCACCTGGCCTTTCAACAATGCGGTCTGTTGTTCTACAAATAACACAAAATCAATGGCTTGTGCCAAATTTTCAAAACGGAAAAGGGGGCATCTCTGCACCCTTTCATCCAGGCAAATCGATGTTATGC
>CAYVPM010000068.1:0-8712 GCA_964453475.1 uncultured Saprospiraceae bacterium
GTGGACGGTGGACGGTTTGCACATTCTTAGCGCTTTTGCTTTGGATTGTATTTCAGCACCCAAACCAAGTATTTCTGACAGAAATTGAATTTAAATGCTGAAACACAAAATCCAAAGTAAAACACAGAAGCTGTGCAAACCGTCCACCGTCAACCGTCCACCGTCCACCGTCAATCGTCAACCCTATACGATATATCGAATAATCTAGTTTGCAACATAAACTAGATTTATTTTTGTTCCATGAAAAAACAGTTTTTTACCCTTTGCTTTCTTTGCTTTTCAGCCCTCATAGTCGCACAAAAAACCATCATTAGCGGGCGCGTCACCGATAAGTCGAAGGAAGCTCTTGTGGGCGCCAACGTGTTCTTGCGCGATACTTACGATGGCGCCACAACGGATGCCCAGGGCAATTTCAAGTTTGAAACAGAAGAAACAGGCGCGCAGGTTTTGCAAGCAATTTATTTGGGCTATGATTCTCTCGTTCAACAAGTTACATTGAAAGGAGGCTTGGTTGAATACAACCTTGTAATGCGCGAAAGTTTCAACGAACTCAAGGTTGTGGTGATATCAGCCGGCTCATTTGAAGCCAGCGACGAGCGCAAGGTGACCGTGCTGAAACCGTTGGATATTGTAACGACGGCTTCTGCAGGTGGCGATACTTATGGCGCGCTGAAAACACTCCCCGGCGCGCAAGTGGCCACGGGCGATCAGGAGGGCTTGTTCGTGCGCGGCGGCACCGGTTCAGAGGCGCCTACTTATATAGACGGCATGTTGGTGCGCACCCCTTTCGGCACGAGTACGCCCGACTTCGCAGCAAGGGGCCGGTTCAACCCTTTCCTTTTCAAAGGCACGGTGTTCAGCACAGGCGGCTACTCGGCGCAATATGGCCAGGGCATGTCGTCGGCACTGGTGCTCGAAACCCAGGACTTGCCCGACCGCTCGGCAGGATCCCTGGGCATAACGAGTGTGGGCTTAAGTTTTGGCCAGCAAAAACTGTGGAAAGAACAGGGCAGAGCAGCGGGAGTCAGTGTCAACTATACCGACCTGGCTCCTTATTTCTTATTGGTGAAACAAACCCCCGATTTTACAAAAAAACCGCGCTACCTGGGCTTCGACACTTTTTTTCGCCAAAAAACCGGCAAAAACGGGATGTTGAAATTTTATGGATACTACAATACCGGCGGGGTCGGATTCAATACAGCGGCCGCCGACGGCAGCATATTCGGGTTCAAGGTGACGAACCACAACGTGTACAGCAACCTCAACTGGACCGGCATCCTCAACGACGAATGGAAGTTGAATGTCGGCACGTCCTACTCCCGCGACTGGAACAACATTTCAAGCTCCTACAATGTCGGGTTCCTGAGTCCCGACACCTTTAAAGTCCGCAACTCCCTGCTGCAAATCCGGGCAGTGGCTACTCGCTATTTTGGCCGGCTGACTGCCCTTCGCGTGGGCGCGGAGCACCAGTATGGCATTGACGATTTCAGGAACCGCTATCTCGGGACAACTTCAGTGGAGGACAACTATTCGGCTGCATTCGTGGAGTCCGACCTGTACATCACCACACGCCTGGTGGCGCGTTTGGGACTGCGCAGTGAATATTCTACCTTGCTGGAAAAGGCCAATGTGGCGCCACGCGTTTCACTGGCCTATAAATTTGGCGCAAACGATCAGGTTTCCTTCGCCTGGGGGCATTTTTACCAAAAAGGCGACAGCCTCCTGCGCTGGCGCGGCCAATACAATGGCGAAGTGCCAGGTTTCCAACGCGCCGAGCACTATATCCTCAACTACCAGTTTGTCAAAAGCGAGCGCACCCTGCGGGTTGAAGGGTTTTACAAGAAGTACCGCGATCTGGTCACGACCATCGGCGAAATTGCCAACGACGGAACAGGTTATGCGAAAGGGGTGGAACTGTTCTACCGCGATAAAAAAACCATCCCCAGTTTCGATTATTGGGTTTCATACTCCTGGCTCGATACGAAACGTAAATTCCAGTGGTACCCATTGGAAGTGCAACCCACCTTCGCCGCCAACCATGTGGCGACACTGGTGGCGAAAAAATATTTCTCGAAAATACGCACCAGCGCAGGCCTGACGTACAGCTACTCCACCGGGCGGCCCTATTTCAACCCCAACCGGCCAGCATCGGAATTTTTGTCGGACCGCACCCCTGCCTACCAAAACCTCAGCATTAATCTAAGCTACCTCACCATGATCCGAAAAGCTTTTACGGTGATTGTAGTAGGCGTAACCAACGTACTGAACCAAGAGCAAATATTCAACTACCGCTACTCTCCCGATGGCACGATGCGCACCGCGATCACGCCTGCGGCAAGGCAATTTTTCTTTGTTGGCGCGTTTATGAGCTGGGGCACCGACAGGCGGCAGGAGGTGTTGGACAATCAGAATTGAAAGGGTTCGACTTGAAAACACAAACAATTAACGTATAAAAAGCATAACAAACAATGAAAGAACTAGGCTCGATCATCGCATTTTTCCTGTTGGTCATCTCCTTGCAGGCACAAGATCCAAACCCGAAATTTGTCAAGGCCATGGAAAAAGCCCTGGCCGGCATGGATACGCTGAAAACAGCGGAACAGTGGCTGGGATTTTCGAACAGCTTCGAACGCATCGCGCTCAAGGAGCCAAAAGAATGGCTGCCGGCTTATTATGTTGCCCTAGGACAAACCTTGGCCTTCAACATGACCAAAGACAATTCCATGTACGAACTTATGGCCAAAAGGGCCGAAGAGTTCATCAACAAAGCCGACGCGCTCAACCCCGACAATTCCGAGATTTACGTGCTAAAAAGCATGATCTCCGGTTTGTTTATCCGCATCAACCCGATGGTAAACGGCCAGAAATACGCTCCAGTGGCGGCTGCACAACTGGAAAAAGCCCTGAAATTCGACCCTGAAAACCCGCGCGCCTACATGCAAAAAGGCATGACCTTGTTTTTCACCCCGGAGCAATGGGGCGGAGACAAGAAAGCAGGCATCGAGTTAATGGAAAAAGCGGCGGCGAAGTACGATGTCTTCAAGCCGGCAACGAGCATAGCGCCTGCCTGGGGCAAAGAAATGAATGCTTATATATTGGAAATGGCGAACAAATAATGCAGAACCGTTGTTTTTTGTGTTGATTTGAAATCCATTGAATTGCCAAATTCCCGTAACTTTGTTTCAGGATGGAAACCATTGATACCTTTTGGCGTTCTTTGCGTCTGAATCCATAACCATTCACAAAAAATACATTTAACCATGTCTATAGGTCTTATCGTCATCAGTGTTGTTTTTATGGTCATTGGCTTGATCATCAGCAACGTACTGAAAAGCAAATTCAAAAAGTATTCCCAGGTAGCCCTCTCCAATGGTATGAGCGGCGCCGAGGTGGCAGCAGCCATGTTGAAATACAACCAGATTTTTGATGTAAAAATCACCCAGGTGGAAGGCCAGTTGACCGACCACTACAACCCACAGGACAGAACCGTCAACCTCAGCCACGATGTGTACCACGGTCGCTCGGTAGCCGCTGCTGCCGTGGCCGCGCACGAATGTGGGCACGCGGTGCAGCATGCAACGGCGTACAGCTTCCTGCAAATGCGCTCCTCGCTGGTACCCATCGTGAGCATTGCAGCCAACTTGCAGCAATACCTGTTCATGTTCGCCATCGCGGGCATGGGTATGTTCAACAATTCCATCCTGATGATCGTTGCATTGGCCGCATTCGGTATCACTACACTGTTCAGTCTGGTCACCCTGCCCGTAGAGTTTGATGCGAGCCACCGTGCCCTTGTTTGGCTCGACGGCAGCGGTTTTGCCCGTGGACAGGAGTACGACGGCGCCAAGGATGCCCTGACCTGGGCAGCAATGACTTATGTTTCCGCAGCGTTGGCAGCGTTGGTGCAGTTCCTGTACCTGCTTTGGATGCTGGTGGGAAGCCGGGACTAGTTTCGGCTGAACTTTAGAAAAATAAAAAGCTCATCCCGGTTTCGGGGTGGGCTTTTTTTAAGAAATCCGATCATGCGCACCATACTATTGGCCAATTTTTTCCTGCTGCTTTTATTCACTAGTCAAGGCTGTGATGACCCCGTCAGCCAAAACACCGCCTTGAATGCACAGCTTTTGCCGCCCAATACCCAGCTTGCGAATGTAAGCGTCAGCAACCTGAACTGTTGGTCGGAGCAAGGCCAGTTCATCATTACAGGCATCTGTGTCAACGAATCAGGTACCTGGCAGAAAATATGGCTTAAAGCCGACCCCCTGGACAAAAATGACAAGCCGTTGAAAATACAGGGATTTGGTTCGGTGATATTGCCCACCTTTTCCAGCGCTGTGCCGCCTAAGGGGCGTACCGCTTTTTTTGCCGCCTGGCCTTTGAGCGATTTTAATGGCGCGCCCGACTCCTGCCGCATCGCGGGCGCGGGCGCGATTCAAAAACCTGCAGGCCCGATACTTTTGGTGGAACAGATAAGCGGGGTGAAGATGCTGGCGCCGCAACAAACCGGACAGCCCGCAACCGAAGAGATTGCCTGGCAAATAAACGCCGTGCTCAACAACCCCATGCCCATCGCCGCAGCGCACCCGCGCCTGGAGCTGTTGTTGTTTGGAACAGATAACCGATTGTGGTTCAGCAGCTTGCTCAACCCCGAAGATCCCCAGACCAAGCAGTTGCTTAGGCTGGACAAGGATGGAGCCATGCAACCTGGCGAAAAACGGCAGGTGGGCGTTTATGCTTTTTATGAGCGGCTCCCGGCAGCGTTAAAGGAGAAAAAAATCGGGAGGGTAGAGATTTTGGGGTTTGAGGAACGGTAACGCGACTACCAAGCTACAGTTTTCTGAGAATAGTGGTCTTCGTAAAATCAGGGGTGTAGCCAACCGGACAATAAACATCCAATTCCACCTTGAATTTTTCCTTTATGACTTCTTGAAAACTGGCGAAGTAATAGGACCGTTCGGTATTATCAACCACCAGCAGCCCATTGATTTTCAAATGCGGAATAGCTTGCTGGATGCAGGAAGGTCGAGCGCGGCCATCAACCAATATGAGGTCAAAATGATCGCTTGGAAAGGCATCGATCGCGCGGGCATATTTTTCATAGGTTAAATGGGCAAGCCCAGGCGAGCCGCTCATAAAATCCGCAGGGTTTGAAGCGCTGCGTTGTTTTGAGCCTGTATATGGTTCTGGCGACACAAATAAGCCCTTCCACTCCTTGTAGCCTTTTTTTTCAACCGTTTCTGTCAATATTTTAAACCATTCAGCATGGTCTTCAACAGTTGACACATACGCGTCATTTTTGCAAAAAAACAAGGTGGAACCTCCGCCACCGTATTCAAATACATTACTTTTGGACAGATTTTGTTGTTGCAAAAAATCAATTGCCCGGAAGTTCAGCCAGGGCAATTCATCCGCTACCGAGTTTCTGCCAGGCGCAAACGATTCGCTCCAGCGTGATTTGTACGACCAGATTTGGCGAAAATGTTCGACGCTTTTTGCGTATTTAAGGGATTGCCAGACAAAAAATGGCAGGGATTTTTTCCAGGACATCAATAACTAGATTTAGCGCAAAGGAAAGGAAAAGCTGTAACTTCGTTAGAATTCAACTGGCGCATATGCGTAGGATAATATCACCCAAAAAGAAAAACCTAGGCTACTAGCCTTAATCCCTCAACTGCTTGTTGGCTCCTTTCTCCCTAAGCGGAGCCCAATACCGCAATACCTCTGTATTTGGTTTCGTTCTCTGTCGAAAAAACGAAGAATTGCTGTGTTGAATGCAACACATGCTTGCACTTTCCTTGCTGAAAAAAATGTGAAAAACTGAATATACAAAACAAAATGAAAAAAATGAAAAACTACTGCTACTGCTACACCGCAACGCTTTTACTGCTGCTGAGCGGCCCCCTCAAAAGCCAGGTCACCTTTCAAAAAAACTACGGTAGCAACGCCGACGAAGTTGCCACCTGGGTGGCCAATACCGCTACAGGTTATATTGTAGCCGGCACCACGACCAACAACAACAACCAGGATGGCTTCCTCCTGAACCTTGATTTTTCCGGCCAGGTCATCTGGCAAAAACAGTTTGGCGGCAGCGGCACCGACCGCCTGAATGCCGTGTACCAGGCACCCGACGGCTTTATTGTCCTTGGCGAGACGAATACCTATGGCGCGGGCGGCTTTGATGCCTGGATATTGAAAGTCAGCAATACGGGCAACCTGATCTGGAGCAGAACCCTCGGCGATGCGGACAGGGACGAAGGCGGCCTTGGATTGGTGCAGGTATCCGGCAACCGGATATTGGTTTCAGGCTCAACAACGCCCATCGGCACCACCGGGTTTAATTCCTATTTCCATTTGTTGAACAATATGGGGCAGAGCATCTGGAGCAAGCGGGTAGAAAGCGGCTCCACAGGCAACCTGTTGCGCAGCAACTACGTTGACAATGGCGTAATTTATGCCAGCGGGGGCGCGGAACAAGACGGCGCCTATTTGCAACTAAACCTTGAAACGGGCGACTTCATCGGCGGCCGCAGCTATATTGGCAGCAGCACAGAAGCCTTGTATTATCAGCAGCCAACTGTCGATGGGAACCTGTTGCTGTGCGACCACACCTGGTCGGCGTTTGGCGGCGCTCAGATGGCGATGTGGGTCCAAAAAGTGACCCCAATTGGCCAAACCATCTGGTCCAGGGTTTACCGCATACCCAACCAGAACTTGCGCGGCAGAATCGAGGATGTTGGTGACGACAACTACTTGCTCACCCCACACAACTCAACGCTCAATGCAGGAAGCGATGCCATGCTGGTCAAAATCAACGACCTTGGCATGATCCAATGGGCCCGAAATTATGGCCGGCCCGGCCGGGATTGGCTCTATAAGTCCCAGCTTGCTGCCGATGGCGGCTACATATCGGTTGGCGCTATCACCAATGCCGCCGGCAACCTTGATGTGTTGGTCATAAAAACGGACGACCTGGGTTTGGTAGATGGATGTTGTATCAAAAATGTCAATATTTTGGCACAAGGCTATACCCACAGCAACTTAGCATTCACTTTCACAAATTCTACCTGGGCACAGGCCGCAAGCACGGCGACACAGCAGAATACACCGAATTTCCAGGTGCTGGATTATTGTGCCAGTATCCCTGTTGATACTTCCTTTGAATTCCAACTTTGCCCCAACCAGCCTTTCACCTATAATGGTATCGATTATTTCGCGCCGAATACTATTTCGGACACGCTTACAGGCCAATCCGGCTGCGATTCCATTGTGCACTACAACCTGCGGCTGTTACCGAAATTCGAGGTATTCTTTGACATCGCCCTATGCCCGAATGAGCCCTTCACCTTTAACGGTGTTGACTATTTCGCCCCGGGACTTGTTTCCGACACTTCAACCACCCTCCTGGGCTGTGACTCCATCAACCACTATGGCCTGCTGCTGTTGCCGCATTCCGAAGATACTGTCAATATTTCGCTTTGCCCAGACGAGCCGTTCACGTTGCACGGAGCCAACTACTTCGCTCCGGGAACCGTCTCCGATACCCTCGCCAACGAATTCGGCTGCGACTCCATTGTGCACTATAACCTGCTGCTACTGCCGAAAGTAGAGGTGTTCAATGACATCGGCCTTTGCCCTGGTGAGCCGTTCACTTTTAACGGTGTTGACTACTTTGCACCCGGCCTAGTTTCCGACACGTTAAGCTCGATAGCAGGCTGTGACTCCATCATTTATTACGGCTTGTTGCTGTTGCCACATTCCGAACAAACACTCAGCGTTTCGCTTTGCCCAAATGAACCTTTCAGCTTCAACGGAACCAATTATTTTGCGCCGGGGATAGTCTCTGACACCCTCGCCAACGAATTCGGCTGCGACTCCATTATCCATTACAACCTGCTCCTGCTGCCCCAGCCAACCCGCGCTGTCAGCATCAAGCTCTGCCCTGGCGAAACAGTGGTGATTGCCGGACAAACCTACACACAGCCAGCTACCGTCGTCGTTACTGTGCCGGCTGCTATCGGATGCGATACCCTGGTGACCTACACCCTGAGTTCACAGCTCCCCGCGCCTTCCGTAGTTTCGGTGCAGTGCCCGGGCGACATCAGCGTCATCGTAGACCCCGGCATGGCGCCTACGGTGGTCAACTACAGTCTGCCAACTGCCAGCAGTAACTGCCCCTGTCCAGGCCTGTCACTCAACCTGACCAGTGGATCGGCCTCCGGAGAATTGTTCCCCAATGGCATAACCCAGGTCTGTTACAATGCCGTGGATGCCTGCGGCAACAACAAAACCTGTTGTTTTAAAGTGACTGTACGAGAATTTCAGCCCTGCGACGTAAAGGTGATCGGCTGTATGCGCTACGAGTTGTTGACCATCACCGCCGATGCGATCCAACAAAAAACTTACCGCATCAAGGTGACCAACAGTTGTCCGAACAAAATGATATACTCGGCCTTTCAACTGCCCAATGGGGTTACTGCTGTTTCTCCAGCCAACCTGTCGGTATTCACGGCAGACAGCGACAGAAAGTACGAGGTCAGGAACCCGAATTTCACGCCCTTCTATTCCATCCGCTTCAAATCCATCGCCGACAGCATCGCCAACGGGCAATCGGACATATTTGAGTACACACTGCCACCTCAGTCGGCGCCCAATTACATCCACGTCACCACGCGCCTGGCCACACAATTGTTTTTCGAATCACACCTCAATACC
>CAYVPM010000069.1:0-8676 GCA_964453475.1 uncultured Saprospiraceae bacterium
TATCAAGCGGCCGATAAGAAAACTAAATCTGTTGCATTTGAAACTTGAATCCGCCTAGGACACATAGGTTTTTGATGTTTAAATCTCTATGTGTCCTATGTCTCTATGTGTCTATGTGTTAAAAAAAAGTATGTGGTGAAAAAAGATATGTGTTGAAAACTCAAGCTGTGAAATGATACCCAACCCCTTTTATGGTAATGATCCGTATTTCCGGGTCTTCCTTGAAATAATCCCGCAGTTTGGTGATGTACACGTCCAGGTTCCTGGAATTGAAGAAATGGTCGTCACCCCAAACCTTTAGCAGGATATCCTTTCTGGCTACGGTGAAATTGCGGTTTTCCAGCAAAATTTTAAGCAAATCTGCTTCGCGGGCGCTGAGTTTTCGGGATGATTCACCCAGGTGGAGTTCGTATTTTAAAGGAAAAAAGGTGTATTTCCCGATGGGAACAACATCGCTGGATGCTGAACCCTTTCCCCGCGCCAGGGCCAGCAGGTTGTGCAGCCGAACGATGAGTTCCTCCATGCTGAAGGGTTTGCGCAGAAAATCGTTGCCACCGCTGGAAAAACCTTTCACCACGTCTTCCGTTTGTGTTTTGGCGGTGACGAACACAATGGGCAGCTCGGGATTTTTAGCCCGGATTTCCGCCCCCAGCGAAAAGCCGTCGCGGTTGGGCAGCATTACATCCAGCACACAAATGTTTGGCTGGAAATCATGGAGTGCCTGCATTACCTGGGCGCCATCGGCCACCATGCACACCTCGAATTGGCGGCTCTCAAGGCTTTCTTTGACGATTTTTCCGAGGAAGGGTTCGTCTTCGACGTAGAGTAATTTTATCATAGTCTCGGTTTATAAACGTGTTTGAGTCAAAAACGCGGTAACTTTGCGGCTCGTTTTTCGACCATATACCATTTGGTTGAAAAACAGGTCACCAATATTTGAACGTACAATACATGACATCGCGACAGATCCGCCGCCAATTTCTCGATTTTTTCGCTTCCAAAGGCCATAAAATTATCCCCTCCGCCCCCATGGTGGCGAAGAGCGACCCCACGCTTATGTTCATCAACTCAGGTATGGCGCCGCTTAAGGACTTTTTCCTGGGCAACCAGACGCCGCCCTCCAAGCGCGTGGCCGACACCCAAAAATGCCTGCGCGTGAGCGGCAAGCACAACGACCTCGAAGATGTGGGTTTCGACGGCTACCACCACACCATGTTCGAGATGCTGGGCAATTGGTCGTTCGGCGACTATTTCAAAAAAGAAGCCCTGGAATGGTCCTGGGAACTGCTGACAGAAATTTACAAGATCCCGAAAGACAGGCTCTACGTGTCGGTTTTTGCCGGCAATGAAGCCGAAGGCGTGCCCTTCGACCAGGAAGCCTACGACGTGTGGCGCACCATGCTGCCCGCCGAGCGCATCATGCGTTTTGGTAAAAAAGAGAATTTCTGGGAAATGGGCGAAACGGGTCCCTGCGGCCCTTGCTCCGAAATCCACGTGGATTTGCGCGCCGATGAAGATCGCCTTAAAGTGGATGGCGGCATTTTGGTGAACGCCGACGATCCGAACGTGATAGAAGTTTGGAACAACGTGTTCATGCAGTTCGTGCGCAAAGCCGACGGCTCCCTGGAAGAATTGCCCGCCAAATCGGTAGACACCGGCATGGGCTTTGAAAGGCTGGTGCGCGCCGTGCAAGGCACTTCCTCCAACTACAGCACCGACCTCTGGAAGCCACTTTTCAGCCTGCTGGGCGACCTTTGCGGCCATCAATACCAGGACAGCTACCCTGGAACCGGTGTTGCTGATGCGATTTCTAAAAAAGACATTGCCATGCGCGTCGTGGCCGACCACCTGCGGGCAGTGAGCTTTGCCATTGGCGATGGCGAATTGCCCTCGAACACGGGCGCCGGCTACGTGATACGCCGTATCCTGCGCCGCGCAGTGCGCTACTACTATTCCTTCCTCGACATGAAGGAACCCGTGCTGTACCGCCTGTTCCCAGTGCTGGCTAAGGAAATGAACGACATTTTCCCGGAACTCGAAGCACAGCAGGAATTCATTGTGCGGGTACTGCTGGAGGAAGAAAAATCCTTCCTGCGCACCCTCGAACTGGGTCTCAAGCGCTTCGACAACCTGGAAGTCAAAAATAATACCGTTGCAGGCGCCCAGGCATTCGAGCTGCTCGATACGTATGGCTTCCCCATCGACCTCACCCGCCTGATCGCCCGGGAAAAAGGGTACACGGTGGACGATGCAGGTTTCGAAAAAGCGCTCGCCGAGCAAAAAGCGCGCTCCCGCAAAGATGCTGCCAAGCAGGTGGGCGATTGGATGGTGCTGCGCGACGAATCCGATGTGGAATTTATCGGCTACGACCAGCTTGAAACGGACAACAGCTACGTAACCAAGTACCGCACCGTGACGGTTAAAGACCAAAAACAATATCAGATCGTGCTGAACCGCACCCCGTTTTACCCCGAGGGCGGCGGACAGGTGGGTGATACGGGCTACATAAAATTTGGTGACGAACGGGTGCGTGTGCTCGACACCAAAAAGGAAAACAACCTGGTGATGCACATCCTGGAAAATTTTCCTGAAAATATTGAAAGCGACGCCGTTGAGTGCATCGTGGACGAGAAAAAACGCCGCCTGACGGAGCGCAACCACTCGGCCACCCACCTCCTGCACGCAGCCCTGCGCCAGGTGCTGGGCGCCCACGTGCAGCAAAAAGGTTCCTACCTCGACGACCAAACCCTGCGCTTCGACTTCCAGCATTTCCAAAAAGTAACAGATGACGAACTGGCGCGCATCGAAACGATTGTGAACCAAAAAATACGCGAGAACATCAGCCTTGAAGAAGCCCGCAACCTGCCCATCGAGGAGGCGCAAAAAGCTGGGGCGATGATGCTTTTTGGTGAAAAATACGGCGATACCGTGCGCATGATCACCTTCGACCCCAACTACTCCCGCGAACTCTGCGGTGGCTGCCACGTGCGCCAAACCGGACAGATCGGCTTTTTCAAAATAACGACCGAAACGGCCGTAGCTGCCGGTGTACGCCGCATCGAAGCCGTTACAGCTGCCGGCGCCGAGAAGTATGTGGCTGGCCTGGAAGCTGAAATCGCATCCATCAAAAACGTGTTGAAAGCCAAAGACCTGACCAAAGGCATCGAGGCTTTGCAGGAGCTAACCAAGCAGCAGCAAAAAACCATCGAGCGCATGATTCAGGAGCAGGCCAACAGTCTGCGGGATGGCCTGCGCACCAAAGTTACCGACCGGAACGGCGCTAATTTCCTGGCACAGATCATCCCCATTTCCGATGGGAATGCCGTGAAAAACCTTGCGGTTGAGTTGGAACGCGAAATTGGCAACGCCATCATCGCCTTCGGGGCCGTGAGCGACGACGGCAAACCATCCCTCACGATAAAGATCAGTGACAACCTGGTAAAAGAAAAAGGCCTGAACGCCGGCACTATCGTCCGGGAGATCGCCCAACAATACCTGAAAGGCGGCGGCGGCGGCCAGCCGGGGTTTGCCACTGCCGGCGGTACCGATGCCAGCGGGCTGGAGGAAGCGGTGAAGGCCGTGCAGGAGCGGGTGTAGCGTATTTTTTCCTATCTCGAAACGACCTTCAAATACCTTTTCACCAAATCCGCTTTTTTGATTGCTTCGCTTGTGGAGGCAGCAGTAATGGTGGCATGCCCCATTTTCCGGAAAGGGGAAGTCAGCGCCTTGTCGTACAGATGCAGGTAAACGCCTTCCAGCGCCAGGCACTGCTCCGCGCCTTCGTAATACACGGGTCCTTTATGCCCTTCTTCGCCGAGCAGGTTGAGCATCACGGCTGCCCCAACTTTTTGGGCGCCGGAGCCGAGTGGCAGTCCGGCAATGGCGCGCAGGTGTTGCTCGAATTGGCTGGTGGTGGCGCTGTCGATGGTATGGTGCCCGCTGTTGTGGGGCCGCGGCGCCGATTCGTTGACCAGCAATTCGCCGGCTTTAGTGAGAAACAATTCAACGGCCAATAATCCGCAAATATCCAAAGAGCGGATGACGCGCTCTGCCAGTGCTTCCGCTTCGGCTTCTACCAGGTTGGGCACCCTGGCCGGGCAGAGCAGGAACTCAACAAGGTTAGCTTCGGGATGAAAATCCATTTCTACTGCCGGGAACACCGCCACATCGCCGCTTGGGTTTTTGGCGGCGATGACCGCCAGCTCTACCTGGATATCGGCCAACTCCTCTGCCAGGCAGGCGCCTTTCAAAAGTTTGGTTTTCAGGTCTTCTTTCGTTCGCAACACCGCTACACCCTTGCCGTCGTAGCCGGCCGTGCGTGTTTTTTGTACCAGGGGGAGCGTCCAACGCCCGGCATCAATGGCTTTGACCAGCGCCTGCTCATCCTGAAAAAGTTCAAACTTCGCCGTCGGGATACCATTTTTGTGGTAAAACTCCTTTTGCAATCCCTTGTCTTTGATGATATCCAGTGCATCGGGATTGGGGTGCACGGTTTTCCCCAGTGCTTGCAAGGCCCGCAGCGCATCGGTATTGACATGCTCTATTTCTATGGTTATCAGGTCTTTGTCGCGCCCGAATGCCAGCACGTCATCGTAGTTGTTGAAATCGCCGAGTATGTGTTCGGTACATACCTGACTGGCCGGGCAGCCTTCCGTCGGGTCGAGGATATAGGTTTTGAAATCCCAGTTGGCGGCTGCGAGGCATAACATTTTTCCAAGCTGGCCGCCGCCGAGAATGCCGATTTTCTGTGTAGTGGAGAACATGGGGGCGAAGATAGGGGTTCGTAGTTTCTTGTTGGTTGTTCGAACCATTTAGCGGATGGCTGTACCCCAAGCCAAACGATTCTACACGTTGTGCCGTCGTGTCTTTGTGTGAAACAAAAAGCAGCGCACCATGCCGCTGTATTTTATGTAAAACAACTATCCAGATATTGTCCCCACTCGCAAGGGTTCTCCGAAATACACGAAAAAAAAGACCTCGCAGATGTCAAACATTTGAATAAACCGGATCGCAAAGCGTTATTGCAGACCTCGGAGAGGTCAAACATTTGTAGCAACATAAAATGGAAACAAGTCCGTAATTTGCGGCACTAGCATGTTTTCGCAATAAAACCACAACTATGACACGTGTCTTCATTTCTATCCTGCTAATTATACCCGCTTGCTTATTTGCCCAAACCCCCGAAATAACCCTCACCCAAGGCCTGGTGATCAAAAACTCTTGCCTGGTAAAAACCGGCGCATACACCCTGCAAGCTGGCGCCGAAACCTTTGCTGATTCATCAGGCCGCTCAAACCTTGCATCCACCATTACCATTGAAGGCGACGGTATCACCGTAGATTTTCAGGCAGCCGAGCTGCGCAGTACCGCCGACATTAAGCGCCCCGACAAGTTCAGCGGCCTCGCCATTTTGGTAAAAGGAAAAAACATCACCCTGAAAAACGCCATCGTGCGGGGTTTCAAAATAGCCCTGTTCGCCAACGGCGCCGACAACCTGCGCCTCGAAAACTGCGACTTTTCCTACAATTACCGCCCGCAATTGCAATCGATACGTGAGCGGGAGGATTTTTCGGACTGGCTCAGCTATCACCACAACGAAAAAGACGAGTGGATGCGCTACGGCGCGGCGTTTTACCTGAAAAACTGCCGCTCGGTAACCGTCAAAGGCTGCCGCGCCACGGGCAATCAAAACGCCCTGCTGATGACTGGCTGCGATGAGGGCGTGGTGTACAACAACTTCTTTCACTTCAACTCTGGTCTGGGCATCGGACTGTACAGGAGCAGTCGCAACAAATTGATGCACAACATGTTGGATTGGAATGTCAGGGGCTATTCCCACCACTTTTACGAGCGGGGGCAAGACTCGGCGGGCATCCTGTTGTACGAACAAAGCAACGAAAACCTGATCGCGTTCAACTCCGTCACCCATTCCGGCGACGGGCTCTTCCTTTGGGCGGGCCAAAGTACCATGGACAGCGGAGAAGGCGGTTGCAACGACAATTTCATTTACGGCAACGATTTCAGCCGCGCCCCCACCAATGGCATCGAAGTCACTTTTTCCCGCAACAAAATTCAGGGCAACCTCATCCAGGAATGTACCTACGGCATCTGGGGCGGATACAGCTATGAGTCCACCATTATGGGCAACCTCATCGCCACTTGCAAAACCGGCATTGCCATCGAACACGGTCAGCAAAATACCATCAGCCGCAACCTTTTTATGGGCGATTCCTCGGGCATCAACCTATGGGCGCGGGAATCGCAGCCCGGCGATTGGGGCTATGCCAAAAAGCGCGACACCCGGAACCGCGACGCCGTTGTTGACCGAAATGTATTTCTGGACGTACGCAAACCCTTGAAAATCAGCAATTCTGAAAACATCTCCATCAACGGCGAAAACCTGTTTTTCGGGTATGAAAAAGTGCTGGAAACCCCAAAGCCAAATCAGGGGCTGAAGTTCCTGCGAAATGACATTTACGGAACCGAAGCGCAACTCGGCATGGTTTGGAAAAACCCAGCCATCGCCGATTCCAAAAACCTGAATTTCAGCCATCTGGGGGAGCCCGAAAACCCCTACGCCGCCCTGGACATACCCCTCAGCGAACTGCATGAGCCCGACAGCCTGCCCGATGGGATGCTGGCCATGCTGCCCGACAACTTCCCACAAGGCCGCCAGTTTATCATCGTGGATGAATGGGGCCCCTTCGATTTCCGCCGCCCAGTAGCCGTGCTGGATACCGTGGCGGGCAATACGTACCGGCTCGTTTTGTTGGGCCCTACGGGCGATTGGCGCGTCTCCGGCATGAAAGGCGTCAAAACCATCAGCGAAAAGCAAGGCGCCGTGCCTGCCAGCATCACTGTGGAACGCGACCCCGCCGCTCCTGTCATTGAAATTCAGTTCAGTTACATCAGTCCACAGGCAATCAGCTCCGTTTTTGGCGAAAAAATTGCGGCAGGGCGGCCTTATACTTTCAATTTTAAGCGCTTTGAAAAAAAGTTGAAATGGCAGGTGAAATACTTCAATTACGAAGGGGAAATGCCCGGGGATAATTTTGCCAGCGAAAAACCAGTGGCCGAGCAGTCGGTAGACGAGCTTTATTTCGCCTGGTGGGGCAAGCCTGCCGAAGGGGTACAGGAAGACAAATTTGCCACTGAAAGCAGCAGCACCTTTGACATCGCCCCTGGCGACTACTACTTCAAACTAAGCTCCGACGACGGCGCACGCCTGTATGTTGACGGGGAAATGCTGATCGATCACTGGAATGTGCACGAACCTGCCACCGATGAAATCAAGGTAACGTTGGGTGGCCGGCACACCATTCGGATCGAACATTTCGAAGCGGGGGGATTTAGTACCCTGGGGTTTAGAATGGATAGTAGTGACTGGTGAATAGTGATCGGTGATTAGTGACCGGTGATTGGTGCACATCATCTGCGAATTATTGGGGTGATGTTTTTCAGCAGGCGTGGCCAGGCCATCTTATGTAAGGGTTTGTTTTTCAGTACCTTAGGTTAAGGGAAATTCACGCCGTTTGATAATTTTCGCGCAAGTGCTGAAACACCGCATCCATACCTGATCGATATGTTGTGCACCAATCACCGGTCACTGATCACTGGTCACTGATCACCGATCACTAATCACCAATCACAGGTCACCAGTCACCAACATCACGGGACAATGATCGGAATGCACCACCGATGTCAATTGCCGGGCAGCCACAATTTTGCCTTTCAAATTATCTGAAACGGATTGGTAGTCGATGCGCCAGCCTTTGTTGTTGCCGCGTGCGCCTGCGCGGAAGCTCCACCAGCTGTATTCCACCAAATCGGGATTGGCGTAGCGAAAAGCGTCGGTGAAGCCGCTTTCAAACCAGCGGGTCATCCAGGCGCGCTCCTCCGGCAAAAAGCCTGTGCTGTTTTTGTTGCCTTTTGGGTCGTGGATGTCAATTTCTGTATGGGCAATATTGTAATCGCCTACGATGATAAGGTTGGGGCGCTCTTTTTTCAGGGCCTGGATGTAGTTGAAGAACCAGTCGAGGAACACCATTTTGAAATCCTGGCGGTGATCGCCGGTGGTGCCGGATGGAAAGTAGCAATTGAGCAAGGTCAATTCCCCGAAATCGGCTCGGATGATACGGCCTTCCCGGTCGTATTCCGGCACGCCACAGCCATTCAGCACCTGATCGGGTTTTGTTTTTGAAAAAATGGCGACGCCGCTGTACCCTTTCTTTTCCGCCGAAAACCAGGCATGGTGATAGCCCATCGCTTCCAGTTCCATCAAGGGTACATCGTCGCGCATGGCCTTGATTTCCTGCAAACAAACAATGTCGGGCTGTTCCGTTGCCAGCCACTCGAAAAAACCCTTGGAAATGGCAGACCGGATGCCGTTGACGTTGTATGAAATTATTTTCATGGTCAAATTTAGATTTGGGTTTCAGGTTTCAGGTTTCAGGTTTCGGGTTTCAGGTTTCAGGTTGGCTTCGCGCTTGGTTATGGAGCGAATTTAGCCAGTATAAGTTCAATGTGGTAATTAGTAATGTGATAATTTGATAATAACCAACAAGTTATGCAAGAATTACATCAAACGAATTCTAGCCAAGTACTTAGGAGACAGCCTTTTTACCTTCAAAAGATACCAAGCGCGAAGCCAACCCGAAACCTGAAACCCGAAACCCG